>QMMS01000458.1 GCA_003647375.1 Deltaproteobacteria bacterium | reverse complement strand
TTAAGGTGAAAATTAGCCGATTTCAAAGCCCGGTGTTGGGTATAGTGTTGGGTATTGCAGTTTCCAAAAATGAAAAAGGAACCCGGAATTGCTTCTAAGTCCCTGTTTTTATTGTTGGTAGCGGGGGCTGGATTTGAACCAACGACCTTCGGGTTATGAGCCCGACGAGCTACCAGACTGCTCCACCCCGCATCATTTGTAAGAGAAGAATATATTACCGAAACCTGTAGGTGTCAAGGCAAATCCATTAATAAAACCATTCCACCAATAACTTCATTTTATGAGCCAAACCTGATCCAAATCTGAGCACCGACTCCGTTAAGTTATTTTTGTGCGGACCCTAAAGACCGGATGGCCATTTTAATGCGTTTTATCTCCTTGTCTGTATCATCGACCCGTGCAGTTTGAATCAACAGGCGCTTAGTCCTGGCGCTATGTCCGGAAACAATCTCGACAGCAGATTTGGGAACGTTCAGGGCCTTGGCCAGAACGGCGATGCACATCTTGTTGGCAGCTCCTTCCACGGGCGGCGCCTTGATTTTCACTTTCAGGGCGTCACCGTGAAGCCCCACAACCTGGTTTCGGCTGGACCTGGGCTGTACATAAATGTTGAATTTCAGGCCAATCTTATCCGCATCAATCTTTAACATGGATTCGTCTGCCAGTTATTAATCCCTCAACTGAAATATTTATAAATTCCATAGTAAAAAAACAATCACGAAAACACGAAATCTGAAAACCACGAAAATTTTATGGTCTTTTTCGTGATTTCGTACTTTCGTGATTTCGTGATGAAATATCTTGCCGTTACCGCGAATGTTCCGTAACGCAGCGGATGCGGTAAGATCGGTTATAAAAAACCGTGTTGAATTAGGACATCGGTAATAATCTGCGGTGGGCGAATCACTCGGCCGCTGCTGTCCATGTAGGCGTGCTTGGTGAAACCCTGAACCAGTTCGGCCTCATCGTCTTTGCGGAGGATCCGGTAATTGAACTTCATCCCCGCCCGCAGGCTGCCGTCCACGGCGGTTTCGATGACGATCAGGTCGTCATACCGGGCCGAGTCGACATACTTGCAGTAGGCCTCGGACACCGGCAGAAAATAGCCCTTCTCCTCGATAGACTTATAGGTCATGCCCAGGAATCTGAACAGCTCGGCTCTGCCGATCTCGAACCAGCGCAGGTAATTGGCATGGTATGCCACCCCCATATTGTCTGTGTCTCCATAAATGACACGGTATTCCGTTCGATGGGTTTTCACGGCTCCCCTTCCATCCCCTTTACCGTCAGGCATCGGTACCACCGGCCAGAAGCGACCCCATGACCTCTTTCAGTTCACCATAATTGTAGGTTGCGGGCAGTTCCGGATACTCATTTCTGACATTTTCGGGCGGCTTGAAGAGCACGCCCGCATCCGCTTCCTTGAGCATGGTGATATCATTGTACGAGTCACCCACGGCAAGGATGTGGTAGTTGAGACGCTTCAGGCTCAGCACCGTCTTACGCTTGCCGTCCTTCTGACGCAGGTTGTAATCGGCGATAGCCCCGTCCGGGGCAATGGTCAGGGTGTTACAAAAAAGCGTGGGCCAACCCAGCTTTCGCAACAGGGGCCGGGCAAATTCGACATAGGTGTCGGACACGACAATAATCTGGGTCTGCTCCCGGGCCCAGTTTAGAAAATCCAGAGCGCCCTCGAGCGGATCCATGGTTTCAATGACATCGGTAATATCTTTCAGTTTGAGACCGTTTTCATCCAAAATACCCAGACGTTTTTTCATCAGGACATCGTAGTCGGAAATATCCCGGGTGGTCAATTTTAGTTCCTCGATACCGGTTTTCTTTGCAACCCGAATCCATATTTCAGGAGTAAAAATGCCTTCCATGTCTGCACAAATGATTTTCATCATTAAGCTCAATCCTTTTCTCTATTTACTGATTCCTCGTGACCTTTGTTTGTTCACTCGAACCCTTGGTCCCTTATTAGGCTTTTAGGTGTTTAGGCTGTAGGCTGTTAGGTGCTAATCGCTGAAAGCTCTCAGCCACCCTCGAACCCTCGTATCCCCCTTGGACCCTCGAACCCTATTTTTCTCATTCTTCGTAATTGTCATCCTCAATACGAATAAGCATGGGTGCCCGGCTTACAACATCGAGGACCCGTATCTCTGCCAAGGCATTTTGGACGTCCTCTTCCCGTGCCAAATGGGACAGCATCACTACGGGCACGGATCCTTCTGTCTTACGCCCCTTTTGATTTACAGACTTGAGGCTAATGCCGTGTTTGCCGAGAATTCCGGAGATGGTGGATAAGACCCCGGGTTTGTCCTGGGCGGAAAAACGAAAATAGTAATGGGTGGTGATGTCCCGGATCGGTTTCACAAGCACCTGCTTCACACGATCCATTTGATAAGACATCAGGGGCACGCGTCCGCTGGTGTTCATCAGGAGATTCCGGGCAATATCTACGATATCACCGATTACAGCGCTGGCCGTCGGCATCATGCCCGCGCCGTGCCCGTATAAAAGAATATCGCCCACGGCATCTGCCGTGACGGTGATGGCATTCAACGTACTGTTGACATTCGACAAAAGGTTGTCAAAAGGTATCATGGCCGGGTGCACGCGCGCCTCCACCGTGTTATCGCCGGCCTTGGTGATAGCCAGAAGCTTGATGCGGTAGCCAAACTGTCCTGCAAATGCAATATCCAGCGGCGTGATCTTGGAAATGCCCTCAATATAGATATCGTCGAAATTGATCTCCGTGCCGTACCCCAGGGCCGTCAAAATCGCCAGTTTATGGGCGGTGTCAAAGCCTTCCACATCCAATGTCGGATCGGCTTCGGCATAACCGTTGGCTTTGGCCTCGGCCAGTGCGGCATCAAATTCAATACCCTCGTCGGTTATTTTGGATAAGATGTAATTGCAGGTGCCGTTCAGGATGCCTGTCATGGACTGAATACGGTTCCCTACCAGTGACTCCCGCAACGTTTTGATGATAGGCATACAGCCACCCACACTCGCTTCATAGGCAAGGTCCACGCCGCTGTCCATGGCGTTTTTGAACAACTGGTTGCCGTGCTTGGCCAGGAGGGCCTTGTTTGCGGTGACCACCGATTTCCCGTTTTCCAGGGCCTTCAGAATCAATTTCTTGGCAATGCCATCCCCACCGATCATCTCGACAACAATGTCCACGTCCGGGTCATTTACCACCTGAAAGGCATCCGACGTCAACAAGGACCCATCCAGTGGAAACCCCCGATCCCTTTCAAGATCGATATCGGCAATATGTTTTAACGTCAGTGGCACACCCACACGCGCCTCCAGAATCTCCCTGTTTTCCATCAACATCCTGGCGACACCAGTGCCTACCGTTCCCAACCCCAGCAGACCTATTTGAATAGATTTTCTCATTTTCAACACTCACTTCAGGTTTTATCCGCCTTCGCAGAATACCACGGGCTTGCCCGTGGGGTTCCATTATCAGCAAAAATACAATCTATTTTCTGCATTTGAAATAGTTATTTTCTTAACTTTGCAGCCACAAGTCAAGATTTAAAACCCCAACCCGGAAGTTTCATTAAATGTTCAGGCTAACAGGAGGTCCAAGGTAATCCCCAAGGTTGCATAAACAACATGGCAAAGGATAATCAATGGGTTATTATTATAACCAATATCATAGGAAAAAATCATTTCCTGGATATTCCACCAGATGTATCCATCCGACTTCGCTCTTCGAGCTACGACGGGACAAGTCCGACTTCGCTCTTCGAGCTACGACGGGACAAGAAGGATGGG
>QMMS01000457.1 GCA_003647375.1 Deltaproteobacteria bacterium | reverse complement strand
TGTCTATCCATTTCACCAAAGTAATTTATTGCTCCGCCTGCTATCGCTGTTCCTAATGCTATAAATGGGAATCCCATTTTATCCTCCTTATCCTATCCTTGAAAGAAGATCCCAGTCTGCACTGACATAAACTTCTTGTAATGTTAAATTTATTCCATAGGCATCATCTACTTCTGCCCATGGTGCTTCATCTATTGAGTATAGTCCTTTTATAACTCCTGTACTAGGTTGGTTTAATCCCCACCAATTTGTGTCAACTACTACTGTAATCGGTGTTGCTGATACAGTTTCAAATGTAAATGTATTCACTCCTCCACCTGTACCTTGACTTGCCGGTGCTACGCTTAATGTTACATACGTACCAGAGTCAGTCACATCGCTTATTGCCCATCGCATTCCCATTCCATCTACTATATCACCATTATTTAATGCTAACAATTCAGCGCTTCTATTGCCACCATTATCATCTGTTTTATGTATTCTCAATTGGTCTAATTGTCTATTAGCATGTGATATAGCTCCGCTAGCGGGTGTGCCTGCATTATTAGGTGTTTGGTAATCCCAATCACCAGTCCAAACTGTAGGTGTAGGGTCTGGTTCATTTACTGTTTGTACTATTGCAAAACTTAATCCAGGTAATATTAATCTAGGTATTAGCGTAAACGATGCCCATCCTGTAGTATTAGCTGTAAAGTTCTGTAACTCTTCAATCTGCCCATTTTGTAATACTAAAAATATACGGTAATAATTACCAGATACTACATAAGCATCATAACCATTAAGAGAGAAACCGGTAGTTCCTGCGCTAACTCTTATTCCAGAACTAATACTCTTGGCAGTTACAGGAGATGTAGGAGATGTCCCTTGATAGATCAATGCTTCTGCACCTATATTCTGCGGCGCTGGCCGATCACTAGTTTTCTTATTTGAAACCATAGTCCAAATACTATCGCGAACAACTCTATCTTTCTTATACTCTGTTCCATCTATCCATTCATTTCTCCATACCATGTAACCGCTTAATTCATCAGAACTACCCGGAGTGTGGCTAGGACTGTGCGGTAAAGGCGGACGAGAAGGAGTAACAGACGGCCCAGACGGTGTACCAACAACCTTTGTAGAACCAACAGCCGTAGTAGTCAGCGACGACAGCTTCTCGTAAAGAGAAAGAAACTCATCATTGATCTCTTTGTTAATATGATTAAACTTCTTATTCATAATTTATGTTATCTTCTTTTCCAGCCTCGAACTCAAATTCAATACCATATAATCTAACTTCGGGTTTATCCGATGAAAAGACAAATCTAAGTGTTGTGTATTTCTTTCTTTTATCAATGGGTACAGGTAATCTTAACTTCATACGCTTGCCTGTAAGCACCGGTAATTCATTATCCTTATCAACATCCATATTCGTAAAGTAAATCTTCTCTAGGTCTCCCTCTGCGTAACTGAGGCCTTCTAAATCCCTATAAGCTGTGCCTTGTCCCACTACTACTAATTGTAATTCAGCATCTTCATTAAAAACTTCATAATCAATCCATATGTCATTTAATCTTTTCTGCATACTTAATTCAGATAGATCAATTAAATGTGATTTAATTCCCACTGCGGGTATATTACTTTCAACAGTAGCCGGAGCAGTTAGATAACCTTTTACTATGCCGTCTGATTTAATTATGGCTGTTAATCCATCCCAATCTTCTACTACTGCTTTCATATTCTTAAAGTAATTCTTGGCTTCTCCTACCCAAAGTAAAAAGAAAATACTCTCAGGGTTTAAACTGCCATATAAATATTCAGCATCCGGGTTCGTGGTTTCCCATCCTTGCCTTCTAAAGCTGTATATAAAGCCATACTCTTGTACTATAATCTCGTCATAGTCTATTGGTTTAACCTTTTGGGGTACATATAATAATTGATGTTCGTAACTATTATAAAAGATAGAGGGCTTATCCTTATCTCTATCGTAATAGTCATATTCAAGTATGTTATTAATATCGCGAGATATCAACTGCGACTGCTGTCCATTAGTTAAGAATATTCCATCAATAGTAAATAGTAATATTCCACCTTGTACTTTAATCGCATCATGTCTGAACTTAATCCCATATTCTAATTGTTCAAGTATGTCAAAAGTAGGGTAGCCTGCTAATTGACCTACATGAATTAGATAGGTACTCTTTTCGGTTATTGCAAATAGCTTACCTTCAGTTGACTCTAAAGCAATTATAGTTCCTTCAAGAGAAGTTAAAATAGCAGTAGTCAGATAGAATAGATCTGTCATTATCTGTCCGTTACCTATTGCACAGTGGAAGGGGGTTATCCGGTATTCATTGGAGGTACATATGGAGTAACCCCTTGAAATGGCTCTATCTTCCACTTTATTTATAATCCGGTATTTCTCTGGTTTATCATCTTCAAAGAAAAAGTTAGTTGCATTAAATAGACTTCTCCCAGATAAATCTACTGAGTATACATTAAATGTATAATAGAACGGAGTTTTAGAAGACTGTAGATCAAAGTTCTTTACTTCTTCATATTCTAAGTTCTCGTTACTCCAAATAACTTCTTTTACATAAACTTTTAAATTTGTAACTCTTTTATTAATATTCTCAGGTAGAGTAATCGTAACTGCCAAAGAATAAGCTGGATTATCTCTGTCAACTAAAGGTTCAAATCTTGAATAAGCTACAATAATTTCAGTTTTATAATCTAACATTAAAGTATAAAGAACATCAAGAGCTTGTACTTGTGTAGTCTCTCCACCCCATCCGCCGCCATCATCTAATTCACCGGCTATTAAACTTTGCCATCCTGTTCCAGGCAATGCCGTATCGTCAATTAGTAATACTTTAGTATCTGGTGTATAGTTTGCTAATTTTAAGGGCATTTCATAATCTGGATCAGGATGTCCGTCAGGATCTATTCTCCCTTTCTGATGGTACATTCCATAAACAGTATCGGTATCAACTTCAGTTGAGATACCTCCCCACCCACCAGTAGGAGAAAATCTTTTCGTAATGGATATTGGTGCAATCAATTTATTTTGATAAACCCCTGAATCATCATACTGTTGAATAAATCCCCATATTGGAGTACCACCACCATAAATTCCCGCTCCAACCATATCATTAAGTATGTCATCTCCGGTAGTATCATCTACAGCACTATAAGATGTAGTAAGAAAATAGCTTTCTAAGTCTTCCCATGCAGGCTTAGAACTTCCTTCTAAAGTAAAAGTACATGGAGCGCCTATGTCAGGTGTAACATCCGAAGACTGTTTGACTTGAAAATTAATTCCTAGTCTTTCATTACCAGCAAGTAGATTATTTTCGATAGATGGTTGTTGCAATAGGTTGATAGGCTCAACTAATCGTTCAAGGTAGTAACCTTCAGCTATATCTAATTTACCTTTGTCTTTACTAATATCGATACTTCTCTTTAATCTACCGAACCAAAACGTATCATGGGGCATATAAATCTTAACTACTCCATCTTCATTTATAAGTAAAGTTTTGCCTTCAACATCAGTACCCATATAGGCAGTTGTAAACTGAGTTTCAGTAGAACCTTGTCCCCAATCAGTACATAAACTAGCAACATCAAGCCATACTTGATCACCTTCTTCTTTGTACATTACTTTTCTAGTAAAAGCATTGTTCGGGGTTCCATCAAGTAAGTAAACAAGTAAGCGCACTCTGTACGTTTTAATTGCTTTAACATCAATGCTATACTGATCTGTAGAAATATAAGCATAAATACCAGTCTCTAAAGACCATCCGGGTAAGTTAGGCATACTCTCTTCA
>QMMS01000456.1 GCA_003647375.1 Deltaproteobacteria bacterium | reverse complement strand
TGGCAATGCCAAAGCGGGTTTTGGGACCGCAGGCATTGATATTGAATCCACTCTCCTGAAGGGCGAGGTAAAAAAACTGGGAGGGCAGTCCATACTCTTGCGTGGCGTGAATGATTTTTGGGATGTAATGATTCTGTCTGGCCCGATTGATGCTGTTCTCCAGACGGGATGTCGTTTTCCATTTTTCGATGTAATTCATGACCTCATCGACAAACCCCTTGGGCATGTTGATTTCACACTCGCCAAATGTTCGTGCCATGCGCAGGATGAGCTGTTCTTCTTCGCTGATCCCCTTGCCGTAGACCTTCAATGTGTCCAGGAACTGGTTGTAGCTGTCTTCCATCTGCAGTTGTTTAGCCCTGAATTTTTCCACCTGCTCCCTTGATTTGCTGCTCTTATTCATGGCGGAGGATTTCAACACCTTGGCAAGTTCGATGTCGAGCGACCGCATGTTGTAAAAGATATCGGCCGCCAGCTTGCGCTGCTTGTTCACCTGCATGTGTTTGAACGCCGCATACGCGCCCGTAATTAGGAGCAGGCACACCACAAAGGCGATAATCCAGGTATATTTGCGTTTCTGTTTTGTATGAATTTCAGCAAAGGCCTGACGCACCATCATGGTATGTTCGCCGACGGTTTCGCCCTTTGTTTCGCTAAAATAATGCTTTTTGTAATGGGTCAGGGTCCGTGCATCAACCGATGTTTCGTCTTTGGGGGGTTGTTCGGGCAGGGACATCAAGAGCACCGGACCGGATTCACCTAGTTTTACCTGTTTCGTGCCCACCATAGGTACGCGATCGATACGATGGCCGTCGACGATCGTGCCGTTGCCGCTTTGCTTGTCCTCAATCCACCAATTCCCGTTATCAAAATAGACTACCGCATGAACACGGCTTACGGTGAGGTCTTTAATTTGAATATCGCAATCCTTATCCCGGCCTATGCTGAAATCCTTGCTAAAAGAATAGCTGGTGCGATCTGATTTGCCGTGTTCAACGGACACCTGAATTGCTGGGGGTTGTGAAGAAGACGAATTGTTCATCGAAGGGAAGTTCATGGGATTCCCAATATTATTTATTAGCTTGTTTTTACAGGAAAATAGCAGAGTATACCAATGCTTTCAAGAACATTTTATTGATTAAGGAGGTTTATTCACCTTCAGGTTACAAAAGCTGGAGGGTTTCAAGACCAAGTTTTTTACATTTTCAAAATTACTAAATAACTATTTTAGTCAAGCCAATTGTTGACATACCATCCTCTCCTTTTTTATACTTCATCACTCAAGGCTTAGGATCTTACCAATAATCAAATAATAATTTTGCAATCCAAATCTATTTATAGCGTTTTGCAAAATAACGTTCCGAAATTAAATTTGCCGTGGAAAATCTGTTGAATAGCGGTTGTCATGTATTCAGATTATTTGAATGCTTCGAAAGATCATTTCTTATGTGAAATCAAATTTGTATCGGAACATGCTTATTGCTCCGGCGAATAAATACGTTAACGCCGTCATTCCCGCGAAGGCGGGGTACGAAGTGAAGCTTTTGCGCTATCCAGGAGATTACTGGATGCCGGAACAAGTCCGGCATGACGTATTTGGCTATTTAGTTGCCAGGTTAATATGACAACGGGTATAACTGCTATTACATGATAAAGGAATAATAATGCTTTTGGTCGATATCGTCATGAAGGGTGGATGGTTAATGATTCCAATATCGTTGTGCTCGGTATTTTCCCTGGGAATCATTTTGGAAAGATTGGTTTGCTACGCCGGGATGGCAGGTAAGCTTAAACAATTAACCGAAAAACTGGCACCGCTGATCATTGGCAACAAGTTTAGCGAGGCCAGTTTGCTGTGTGAAGAGAGCAAAGGCCTCATATCACGATTGTATTTTGTGGCCCTGCAAGAGTTTCAAAAAGATTCCCAAATCGACCGGTCGGTTGAAGATGAAATTGAGCTTGTGCAACGGACCATAGATGAAGAAATCCAGGTTGGCATATTGCCTGACATGGAAAAGCATCTCAACGCACTCGACACCTTGGCCAGAGGAACACCTTTGTTGGGACTCCTAGGCACGGTTATCGGTATGATCAAAGTCTTTTTCACCCTGGGTATCGGCCAAAGTGCACCCGATCCAGCCCTGCTGGCCAAAGGCATCGGTTTTGCTTTGATTACCACGGCTGCCGGTCTCATCGGAGCGATACCCTCTTTTTTCATGCACCGCTCTTTTCAAGGCAGGGTGGATCAGTTCATGACCGAAGTGCAAAAAGCCAAAGCCTGGTTTATCGGCCAATTGGCCAAAAGACATCAGATCTCACTGGTTGCCGAACATGAATGATGCCTATATTTTAAGAAAAAAAGATAAGGTATACAAACCTGTGCCATTGAAAGTCTTGAGAACGTTGGTCTATCAAAGGCAGGTTGACCCCGATGACATGATTTCCAGCGATGACGGCAATACTTGGACCCTGGCCGGAAAACTCCCTGAATTGATACAGTTTTTCCCTTCGCACACACCTTCGCTGTCTTTAGGTGAGGTTCCCCGCGGCTACGGCGGCAAAATCGAGCGCCGGAGAAAGAGCATCGAAGTCATCGATATGATACCCATGATCGACATGGTCTTTTTGCTGCTCATTTTCTTCGCGTTGACAAGCACGTTCGAAATTCAACGGGTCATGGAGATGAACCTGCCCAAAGCGGCCAGCGGCGATCAACTCCAGAAGAAACAAACCCTGACTCTCACCATCAATAGCAACGGACACATAACGATAGAGAAAAAACCGGTTGAATTGCAGGACCTTGAATCGATGCTCAATCAATCGGTTTTAGATAGCGCAGGTGTCACGTTGATCATCAAAGGCGATGCGCAGGTCCCTCATGGCAAGGTGGTGCAGCTCATGGACATTGCCAATACCGTTGGCGTTAAAAAAATATTAATAACCGTTAAAAGCTCTGGAAATTAACCGTTCCGACAACGGTAGATTAATAAAACCAGGTGCGGCCATATGAAACACCCTTTACAAATTTGTTTTTTCACCACCTGTATATTGATGTCAATGGCAATCAACGCTGTTGGTCAGCAAGTGTCATCCTATATCAATTTAGGTCTCAGTTACTACCAGCTTGAAAAATATGATGAGGCCATCCGACAATTTAAACAGGCTGCTGAAATCGACCCCCAACATCCCCAAATTTGGGGACTTCTTGGATCAGCCTATCTGCAAAATGGACAGTTTGAGATTGCGGCAACCCAGTATCGAAAACAGGTTGAGATGACGCCGGAAAATGGCGATGTCCATTTCAATCTTGGGCTGGCTTATCTTAAAATGCATGCCTACGAACAGGCTGCGGACGCGTTTCAAAAAGCGGCCGATCTCGATTCTAAAGCAGTAGAGCCCCATCGGAATCTGGCGTATATTTACAGCCGGCAGGGACGGTTCGCCGACGCCGAAAAGGCCCTGCAGCATGTCATCGCCGCAGCCCCGACATGGAAAGATCATCAGAACCTGGCGATGATCCTTTATCGGAAGCAGCAATACAGCATGGCGCGTGAACACTTTGAAAAAGCCCTGAAAATAAACCCTTTCAATCCAGACATCCATTTCGGACTGGGCCGCGTTTACCTGGTTGAACATCAATACCAGGATGCAAACACCCAATTCCGTCTGGCAATTCGTCAGAATCCGAAACACATCAATGCCAGGAACCAGCTGGCAGCCATGTTGGCTGAAATAGGCCAGATAGATGCAGCCATTATCGAATACCAACAGGCCCTGGCCATAGACACGCATAACACCGATACTTTGCTGGGGCTGGGCACAACCCT
>QMMS01000455.1 GCA_003647375.1 Deltaproteobacteria bacterium | reverse complement strand
TGTCATATCAAATGTCGTTTATACGGATCCATTAGCACTATTTCTATCCAAAACAGCAGAATTTGTTCCTCAGCTGGGACCGCGTTTCGGACTGGATGGCAATAAAGTTATGCCGAAAAACGGGGGTGTGGAATCCGTTGAAACCGCTATCAAAATGGCACGTTACTATGGTTGGAAGAAAAAAAATATACCCGACGGCAAACAGGAAATTATTGTTTTCAACAATAATTTCCATGGTCGAATGATTACGGTGATATCTTTTTCATCACAGTCCAAATATCGAGATGGTTTCGGCCCTTTAACACCGGGATTTGTATCGGTTGAATTCGGTAATCTGGATGCCGTGAAGGCAGCCGTCAATAAATATACCTGCGGTATTTTGGTTGAACCCATGCAGGGAGAAGGGGGAATGAAAATACCCCCTCCTGGATTCTTACAAGGGCTTCGCAAAATTGCCGATGATAATGATTTGTTACTGATGCTTGACGAGATACAGGTCGGTCTGGGGCGTACGGGGAAAAATTTTTGTTTCGAGCACGAAAACATTGTTCCGGATGGTCTCATATTAGGAAAGGCCTTGTCAGGCGGTCTCATTCCTTTGTCTGTATTCATTACAAATACAAAGCTGATGGACCTCGCATTTGATAAAGGATCAGACGGTTCGACATTTGGCGGTTATCCTCTTGCCTGTGTTGCAGGTGTAGCGGCACTGGAAGTGCTTCAAGAGGAGGAATTAGCGAAAGCCTCGGAAGTTCAAGGGGAAAAGCTGAAACAAAGCATCATGAAAATAGCAGGCCGGTCGAAACATATCAAGGAAGTCAGGGGAAAAGGGTTGTTCATCGGCATTGAAGTGAAAAATAGAGACGCTATGATATTTTGTAGAAAATTGCTTGATCTGGGTATTATCGTAAATGACAGTCACGGACATACCATACGAATCTCTCCACCCCTTAATATCAGTGATGACGAGACAGGGTTTTTAATTAAATGCCTGGAAGAGGTTTTTCTTAAATAACAAAATTAGATGGTACTGCGCTTACTCGAACCCTCGTTAGCCTTTTAGCGGTTTAGACTGTAGGCTATTAGGTGCCTTTCGCTTACTGCTGTTAGCCACCCTCCAACCCTTGTATCACCCTCGAAACCTCCAACCCTGCACTTCTATTGCTCCTCATACGCAATCGCCTGCCGTTTCAGGATATCGTAATAGATCTTGATCTGCTTGACGTATGTCACCGGTTCTGTACCGCGACAGTATCCATATGTTGCATTATTATAGTATTGCCGGTATCTTAACAAAGGCAATGTTTTCTCGAGAGATGACCATTTCTGTGGATCCATGCGCAGGTTGATGGCAAGCTTCTGCGCATCCCGGAGGTGCCCCTGCCCGACATTGTAAGCCGCCAAAGCGATGGACAACCTGTCTGATTCGTTTTCGATATCAACATAACCAAACAAGTTACGCAGGTGTTTGACGCCGGCATAAATGTTCTGTTCAGGATCGGTAATGTCGGTGACACCAAAACTTTCGGCGGTTCTTTTGGTCAACTGCATCAAGCCGTAGGCTCCGGCGTGGCTGCGGGCATATCGCCGGAAATGTGACTCCTGATACATTTGAGCTGCAATCAAGCGCCAATCGAAGTTGAATTCCCTGGATGCCGCCATCAGTATGGGCTGGTATTTCGGTAGCCGGGTGGCCAGCCTTCGATGGTAAATTTTCAAGTCAAGGTAGTCGAAGCGCTCCACCTCTGCATAATATTGATTGCGAAGTTCTTCATACCTGCCGTTTTCTTGGATCTGTTTGAAAAACTGATTAATTTTTTCCAGCAGCTTATGTGCATTCGGATTAACGGCCCACCCCAGATTTTCCTTATCGGCAACAGGTCCCGCCATAACTGCCTGGGGGTAATACCTGCGGTTCAACAGGGCGATATTGCTATCGGCAACGGTGATGTCGATCTCTTTTTCAGCCACCTGACGAATGAGTTCTTCCGTGGGGACATCCTCATGCAGTACGATGGTCAGGCTCGGTATCCGGGCTGCAAGGGTTTCAAGGCGCTCCTGATAGGAAGTCCCTCTGCGAATATGGATGGTATGGCCCGGCAGGTCTTCAATGGTTCGAATGGAGTGGTTGCCGCGGTGAACAATGAGGTGTTGCTGAATATCCATGTAGCCGTTTGAAAACAGAACATCCCGGTTCCGTTTCGGTGTAATGGTCATGCTGGCCGCTATCAGATCGCCGGTGCCATCTATCAGGCTGGGAATCATACCTTCCCATTTTTCAGCGATACGTATGTTGAGCTCAACCCCCAGGTAGGCTGCAAACGCTTTGGCCAGATCATGTTCGAATCCCATCTCCTGGTCGCGATAAGAGTAATAGCAATGGGCATTGTTTCGGGTAATAACCGTCAGTTCACCCTTCTCGATAATTTTCTTCAAGATGGATGCGTCGGTCTTGAACGAAGACATGTCAAATTCGCAGGAGAGTCCCAGCAGAAGAAGACCTATCATGGGAAGCATCAGAAATGGGCGCAATCGTTTCAAATTAAGATACCGTTCTTCGTAGATATGCAACAACCTCGACAATTGCTCAACATCAATTCAGATTCGCTCGCTAACCCCGCGGCAAGCCACGGGGAATGCGCTCGCTTTTGCGGTTCAGTATAATGGAAATATTCTGAAAAGACAATATACTGGGAACGCCCTATTTATCTTGAATTTATTCCACTTGTTTGATACTTTATATGTTTTTTCAGAGAGGTATTCATATTGCAGGTTGGCAGTATCGTCTCGATCCGGTAATCCCAATGATAGGTGAAAGTCCAATAAAATGTCCCTTGAAATAAACAAGAAAAAAACGCGTCAAATCCGTGTCGGCAATGTCCCTGTAGGCGGCGGGGCTCCCATTGCTGTGCAGTCTATGACCAACACACTTACGGCAGATGTCGACAGTACGGTTTCCCAGATCGTGCGTCTGCAGGACGCCGGATGTGAAATTGTGAGAGTTGCCGTCCCTGATGAAGCCTCCGCAACGGCCATCGCTGCCATCAAGCAAAGGATTGCCATACCGGTCATTGCAGATATCCATTTCAGTTACCGTCTGGCTATCGCGTCGGCCCGGGCCGGTGCGGATGCGCTCAGAATCAATCCCGGCAATATCGGTGGTAAAACAAAGATTAAGGCGGTGATCGATTGTGCCGGGGATCATGGCATCTCCATAAGGGTCGGGGTGAATTCGGGTTCCATCGAAAAGGAACTCTTGAAAAAGTATCAAGCCCCCACGGCGGCAGTGATGGTAGAAAGCGCCCTGCGGCAGTTGGATATGATCGGGTCGTTTGGTTTTGACGACATGAAGGTATCCCTCAAGGCGTCGGATGTGGGACGCACCATCGAAGCCTACAGGCTTTTTTCCCAAAAAAGTGATTTTCCTGTCCATGTAGGGGTCACTGAGGCCGGGGGGTTGTTTCCGGGGCTCGTTAAATCAGCCATCGGTATTGGGATGTTGCTGGCCGAAGGCATTGGAGATACCATCCGTGTGTCTCTGACACGGGATCCGGTGGAGGAGGTACGTGCGGCTTATGAGATCCTCAAAGCACTGGGTATTCGACAAAGGGGACCCGATATTATTTCTTGCCCCACATGCGGGAGATGTAATATCGATTTGTTTCATATCGTAGACGAGGTGGAAAGAGCCACGATAAACCATGTCGCACCCGTCAAAATCGCCATCATGGGTTGCGTGGTCAACGGTCCCGGTGAAGCCAAAGAAGCGGACATCGGCATTGCGGGCGGTGATGGCCGCGGGGTTCTTTTCAAGAGGGGGGAGGTCGTAAAGACATTTTCCCAGGA
>QMMS01000454.1 GCA_003647375.1 Deltaproteobacteria bacterium | reverse complement strand
TTACGTCCTTTGTTTCACAAAATTACGCATTCATAGAGATCGTGGAACATGCGTCTTCGAATCTTTGATTCTTGCATTAACTTTTTCTTTTTCTCAATCAACGGGTGGTCTCAATATTTGGTTTAGCATTTCCGCGTGAACATGACCGTTGGAGGCAACGAATGCCCCTTTGTTTAACTGAAATGGCTCACCACTCAGAGCGGTTATTTTTCCTCCAGCTTCAAGAGCGATGAGGACGCCTGCGGCCAGATCCCATGGCTGCAGATTCCATTCCCAGAATCCTTCGAATACTCCTTCAGAGAGGTAACACAGGGAAAGTGAGGAACTGCCGAATGTTCTGATTTCCTGAGCATGAACCAATGCCAGAGATATTTTTTTCAGTGCCGGCATTATCTGGCTTTTGTCATAAGGCCATCCAGTTGAAAGGAGAGCCAGGTTCAGCGATTTGACCGTCGAAACCTGAATGCGATTGCCGTTTTTAAATGCGCCCCTGCCCCTGGTTGCGTGAAAAAGTTCATCATCGATGGGATTATAGACAACACCCGCCACTGGTTGATCCTGAATCCAGTATCCAATGGAAACGGAAAACTTATTGAATCCATGTACAAAATTGAGCGTTCCATCAATTGGGTCCAGGTAGATGGCTTCCCCGGCAGGGATTACAGTCTTTCCTTCCTCGCCGACGACCTGTACGTTCGGCAGTACTCTTGAGAGTTTATCGGTTATGATGTTTTGCGCTTTCAGGTCGATTTCGGTGACGAGGTCGGCTGGGCTCGATTTGGTCTGGATATCAAATCCTTTTTTTAAAAAGTGGGACTTGAGAAATTTTCCACCTGTCAGGGCACAATCAATGAGAATATTTGTTATCTGTTCAGGAATCGCGGAATCCTCCTCTCGGATTATGGTCGCACATTCATCTCATGAATTCACACGCATAGACTTAGTTGCCGTGCCCGTTATTCAATCGAGGAAACGTGTCCTTTAAAGACCTATACAAATCCAGGTAGGTTATAAAAAGCCTATTATATTTCTCATGATTGGTTGGATCGGGTCGAACGACCGTATCAATCTGAATGAAGTTTTCGATTTCTTCCCATCTCTGGAAAACACCAACGCCTATACCCGCAATAAATGCCGCACCAAGCGATGACCCAGGATGTTGTGCTACATGTTCCAGTGGCAGACCGAGAACATCGGCCGTGATCTGTTTCCAGAGATCCGAACGTGCACCACCATTTGTCACACGTGCTTTCGTCACCGCCAACCCTTTTTCTGCCAGGACAGCCAGGTGATGCTTGAAACCGTATGCAATGCCTTCCAGTACAGATCTGAACATGTGAGCTCGGGAATGGCCCAAGGTTAAGCCAAACCACACACCGCGTGCAAGCGGATCATTGATAGGGGTTTTTTCGCCTAAGAAATAAGGCAACAGTATTAGATTCTGGCTTCCGGCACACACGGAACCTGCTTCTTTGTCCAAGATAGAAAATGGCGTATCATCTGTCAGATGTTGGCGGAACCATTTTAGAATACTTCCGCTTGTTGCCATACACCCGTTCAATAAAAATTTTCCGGGAGCGACATGATAGTCCAAAAAAAGTCGATGATCGACGACTATATCGTCGATACAGTAAAGAATATCCCCGGCCCCTCCCAGTTTTACCAATAGATCGCCAGGTTCATTCAACCCGGCCGAGAAAGCTGATGCAATATGATCGGCGCTTCCTGCAACAACAGGCGTTCCGGTTTTCAAGCCCAGGCGCTCGGCGGCTTGGGTCGTGATATGACCGACAACATCGCTCGGCCAGTGGATTTGTCCCAGCCATTCACGCCGAATCTTGCTTATGTCCAACAGTTCGGCATTCCAGTTTTGGTGGTGCAGATCGAAGAGGCCGCTCTCAAGAGCCCAGTTTCTTTCACACGATGCGACCCCGGTCATTTTATATACGATAAAATCGTAAGCACCCATCAAATGAACAACGGAGTTCATGATCTCAGGTTCGTTTTTGTTGAGCCAGAGAACCTTGGGACCAATGCTTTGCTGTGTGATGGCGCTTCCGGTCCGGATGAGAACTTCCTGTTCATTGAGATTTTGTTGTAAGTATTGAATTTCAGAAAAAGCACGGGCGTCATTTTGCTGAATGGATGGCCGTAAGTGCTTTCCATTTTTGTCTAAAATGATAAGTGTCGGTACCATTCCAGTAACGCCCACCCCCGCTACCTCATGAGCGGCGATATTTGCTTCGGAAAGACAATCGCCGGTGCCACGCGCAACGTTGTCCCGCCACTCATCCGGATTTGCTTCCGCCCAAACGGAGTGGGGAGACTGAAGTGTTGAAACGTATTCGTTTTCGGCGACAATTCCTTTGGTTGGATGGAGTATGATGGATTTGGTGGCTGTGGTGCCGATATCGATCCCCAAAAGATAAGAATTCATTGGTTACCCCACTTTTCAGGTCAGGTGATTTGAAAACCGGTGTCTGGGATCATAAAATCGGTGAAATCTATGACCGTACTTCCTTTACAGCTTTCATGAAGGCTTTGACCCGTGATGCTTCTACGGGATTCCAGGTGTGCCCATCCACTTTCAAGCTGGATCCGACAATCACAGCATCAGCCACCGAAAGAAACGCTTGAATATTGTCGACACGAGCACCTGTGTTGAGAAAGACAGGCGTTGAATCGCCGACTGCGTCCTTGGCTTTTTGCAAAGCGGCAATATCCGGCTCTGTTCCGGCCATGGGCCCAGCAATCAAAATAGCATCCACGAGGGTGGACGTAACGGCGCTTTTGGCCCGTTGATAAATGCTGCGGTTTCCTAACGGAGATGCGAACTCAGGTGTGATATTGGCAAATATTTTTATTGAATCGGCATCAATTTGCCGGCGATAGCGATACAAGGCAGCAGCATCAGGTTGCCATAGGCCCATATCGCTTTCGTAAACTCCGGTGATGACCTCTCGAATAAAGGATGCACCTGTTGCTTTGGCCACTGCCAGCGGGGCTGTGGGCTCCCAAAGGAAATCAACCCCGTAGGGTCGATCGGTCGGGCGAAGTTCGCTCACGACACGTGCCAGCACAGCGACCGACTCAAAATTTGATTGAAAAGAGTATGGTCTATCATCTTCATTGCAAAATAAAACGGCATCTACGCCACCCTCCACAAGTGCACGAACGTCTTGACGGACATGTTCAACGATACCTTCAACTCCGGTTTTGTTGTTGTAGCGCGGCGTTCCTGGTAAAGCCGGTAAGTGGGCCATTGCAATGACCGGCTTGTTAACGCCGAACAAATCTTTTATCATGCCAGACATAAAATATTCCTTTCTTCAGGTTGTTATGTTAAATGGTAAAAAGCAGAATTCGTTATCCCGATGTCATTGAGAAATAAGACATTAAATCTATGGTGTTTTCAGAAAGCGCATGCCTTTAATGGGGACTGAAAATATAGACCGCTATCAATCGATCCGATTATCTAACAGGAAACGGTATACGTGTCAAGCTGCGAGAGATACTGGCTGTTTGAGGCTTTGAAGGTAAAGTGCTACAGACTTAAGTGGACATCACCATATTTAGAAAGCATGAGCAATGGATAGGGGCATTCTTGACTAAATAGACATAAGTCTAATTAGTCGAGAATGTTTCCTAATCGACGGAAACTCAAAAACGTGTTAAACAGCTATAAGACCAGCTGAGAAAGAGTTAAAAGCAGACCCCTTATGCATAATGGGAGCTTTATGAGTATTGAAAAGGGTTTTATTCAGATCTATACCGGCAACGGAAAGGGTAAGACAACTGCGGCTGTTGGACTGGCTTTGAGAGCAGCCGGTAGTGGATTAAAAACATTTA
>QMMS01000453.1 GCA_003647375.1 Deltaproteobacteria bacterium | reverse complement strand
CTTTTCCCGAACATATGCAGTGAAAACCCAATGCCTATCATCAGCAATGCATAATCCGTCAGCTTGAAAGCGATCAACTGCGCCGTAACGGTGGTGCCGATATCAGCCCCCAGGATAACCCCCATGGACTGGACAAATGTCATCAGGCCCGCCTGAACAAAACTGACCAGCATCACCGTCGTAGCGCTGCTCGACTGGATGACCATGGTGATGAACGCGCCTACAAACATCGCAATGACACGGTTCCTGGTCAGTGCTGCCAGTATGGAGCGCATCCTGTTTCCGGCGGTTCGTTTCAGGCCGGTACTCATTTTTTCCATACCGTAGAGGAACAGCGCCAATCCGCCGAACATACTTGCACAGAGAAAAAACCATGAAATGGGTTGCGTTCCTGATTCCGCGGCATAAAGACAGGGTGTGTACGATAAAGCGATACCACCCGCTATCATCCATGGACTGTATCGCTTAACACATTGAAATAACAATTTCATTTGTTGACCTTTCGATAATTGAACTCAGTCTATGTCAACTAATTGGGGTTCTTGGATGCTCTTCAAGCGATTAACATAATAATCGATCAACTCAAGGTTTTTCGGACCGAAGCCAAATACGATTTGCTGGCGCTTTTCTTCAGTGATGTATCCCTTGTCCTGATATTCTATTAGAAAATTATATCTTGCGATAATTCCAAAATGTTCATTTCTTCATCGGTTACTCTGAATGTTACTTTGCACCTTGACTTCTATTACGGCTAAATTGGATTTTTCTCCAGAGAACACAACCTCACGCACTAATTGATTTACGTAGCGTGAAAGGCCTTGTTGATCATATCCTGGGCTTCTTGTTGTATTTTTTTTAGGTGGTCCTTGCCGTTGAAACTTTCCGCATAAATTTTATAGATCTCTTCGGTGCCGGATGGTCTGGCGGCGAACCATCCGTTTTCCGTGACGACCTTTAATCCGCCCAAAGGGGCCTGATTCCCCGGGGCGTGGGTATGTTTGGCAATGATAGGCTCTCCGGCCATTTCCTTGGCGGTTATTGTTTCGGCGGAGAGTTGGCCTAACACTGCCTTTTGCTCCGTGGTTGCCGGGGCATCGATACGTTCATATACAGAAGTCCCGAATTGTTCCTCGAGTGAGGAATATAACTCACCTGGATCTCTGCCGGTTTTGGCCATGATTTCAGCCGCCAGAAGATCCATGATAATGCCATCCTTATCCGTAGTCCACACCGAGCCATCCCGGCGCAGGAAGGACGCTCCGGCGCTTTCTTCACCACCGAAACCGGTTTCACCGCTCCTAAGCCCATCCACGAACCATTTAAAACCCACGGGTACTTCATATAGTTTTTTCCCAAAATGCGCCGCAACCCGGTCGATGATCGAAGTGGATACCAGGGTCTTACCCACGGCAGCCAATGGATTCCAGGCGGGTCGGTTTTGAAACAAATACCATATGGAAACGGCCAGATAATGATTTGGATTGAGCAGCCCGGCGCTTTTGGTGACAATCCCGTGGCGATCGACATCCGTATCGTTGCCAAAGGCGATATCAAAAATGGAGAGTAGTCACGGTTTTCTGGGCCTTTAAAAACATGGGATACCCTTTCTTACTTGACATCGAAACGAGCAGATATATATTTATACTATATACTAACCCTTGAATTCTCCACCAGAATTGAGTTTTTTTCTCCATTCCTTCTTGTAGATTCGATCTCATCTTAATTGCCTGCTCTAGGCCGACGCATACGCTCTCACTGAAAAAGGGAGTGAGTCATGCAGAAATGTCGTTTATTCATAGTGTTAGCCGTATTGGTGTTTGGTGGGCTTTTTTTTCTGACTTCTTACGGGATCGGCCGGTGCGCTGAGCCCATCCGGCTGGGTTTTGCAGGTCCCCTCAGCGGGCAACTCTCCTCATATGGGATTTCGTCATTGAGAGGAGTCGAACTGGCCATAGAAGAAGCCAATAACGGTGGCGGCATCATGGGTCGGTTGGTCGATCTCTATGTTGAGGACGATATGTGCCTGCCCAAAGATGCTTCCATAAGAGCATCCAAAATGGTTGTGAGGGATGTCCACGCGGTAATTGGGCATATATGCAGCGGTGCCACGCGGGCTGCCCTTGATATTTACCGCAAAGCGGAAATTATTACCGTGTCACCATCCGCAACTCACCCAGAGTTGACACAAAGCGGTGACTATCCTAATTTTTTTCGTACAATTGCATCCGACGATGTTCAGGCACGGGTGCAGATTAGCTTTGTTCGCGATGTACTGAAATTGAAAAAAATCGTAGTCCTTCACGACATGACTGCCTACGGAAAAGGTCTATCCGAAATCTTAAAAACGGTTCTGCACAACAATGGCAGGTCTGAACTGGTTTTCCACCAAGGTATCCCCCCGGGAACCATTGATTATTCACCTATCGTACAAAAACTGAAAAAAACTCAAGCGGATGTCGTCATTTATGGTGGCTATCATCCCCAGGCATCCAAAATCATCAGCCAGATGCGCATGAAAAAGATGAAAACCATATTCGTTTCAGGCGATGGCATTAAAAATAAAGCGTTCATTGTCTCGACAGGAAAATTTGCCAAGGGCGTCTACGCCACAGCACCAAAAGACACGTCCAATCTGCCCAAGGCGATCGCCGCCATCGATGCCTATAAAAAGGCATACGGCACTTACCCCGATGCATTCTTTTTGAATGCCTATGCAGCAGCGGATATCATCATGACCGCAATTCAAAAAGCCGGTTCAACGAATTATACAACGGTTTTAAAAGTTCTGAAGTCGGTGCACGTGGACACAGTAATGGGAAAAATAAGTTTTGATGAGCGGGGCGATGCAATTGGCCCGGATCTCGGGTTTTCTGTATATCGCATAGAGATGGGCAAGTTTGTTGAAGTTAACTAGTGTCCAGCAACAAATAGCGAATTTGCCCTATCTCGGCGTCTGTCACAAATTATAAGCCAAAAGGAGGAATGGTCATGCATTTCAAACAAGGAGATCTTTTCTGGGGCATGAGCAAGGAATTATGTGCAGGAGGCCATGGATACATCCCAAAAAATATCCTGTGATGAAGGAGATATTCTTTTCCAGGAAGGAGAGCCGGCCGATCATTTTTTTATCCTTTTGAAGGGACGTGTACTGCTGAGCCAGGGAAAAGAAGGGCCGGCCGTGCATATGGCACGGCACACCGGTGAGTTTATCGGATGGTCCAAACTTACGGGGCGCAATTTTTTTCAGCTTCCGTAAAGTGCCTGGAACCAACCAGCTTGCTGAAGTTTGAACGAGATAGGTTCCTGATAATTCTTGAAACAAATTCTGAAAATGCCGCAATACTCTTCAAACGCCTAGCCAAAACGCTTGGGAAGCGGCTTATCGAAACATATCCCACAACTGTCTAATCTGTAATGGAGATAGCATGAAAAATTTAACGGCGAAACATGTTATGAATCCGGATGTACTGGTGGCAGAATCGAACTGGTCGGTAAATCACCTGGCCGAGTTTTTCATGGAGAACTGTATTTCAGGAGCACCCGTCCAATCCAATGCAGGAATTCTCATCGGCGTGGTATCCCTGACCGATATCGTTAACCATGAAATCCAAACTGCAGGAGGCTGGCAAGGGCCCCATGACTATTACCTGCATGTCCTGGAGCGCCAGTATGTCAATAGGGAGAATGTCGCCTTCCAGATAGAGGCGGAACCTGACGTAATGGTGCGTGACATCATGACGCCCACGATATTTCAGGTTTCTGAAAACACAACGGTTCAACGGGTAGCTGATGTAATGATTAAAAACCATATTCACCGGGTGTTCGTAACGAATAAAGACAAAATCGTGGG
>QMMS01000452.1 GCA_003647375.1 Deltaproteobacteria bacterium | reverse complement strand
TTTACCCTCCGGGAAAGCCGGAGAACTTCAGATCCTGTGTTGCTGAGGGTTCGAAGTAAAAAACTACGACTTCACCCTCAGACGCCTTGGCTCTGAAGCTCTCCGGCTTTTGCAACGACAGGGAATATCCTGTCCGACACCTTTTTGACGATTGGCGAGGAACTATGTATGCAACAATCTAAAGGCTTTACCTTGTTGGAATTAATGATCACCCTGGCTGTTTGCGGAATATTGTCGGCCATTGCCGTTCCCCATGTGGGGAAATGGTTGGACAACGCCCGTTTGCGCACTGCCGTTATGGATCTGTTTGTTGACCTCCAGCATGCCAGGATGATGGCCGTTAAAGTGAACCGCAATGTTATCGTGGCCTTCAACAGCACTGACGAGGGTGTGGTTGATGGCACCTATACCATCTTTGTGGACGATGGCAGCCGTAAATCCACGCTGTGGACACGTGAGGCCGATGAAAAAGTGGTAAGATCAAGCAGGGTTCCGCCCGGTGTCCATCTGTTCGAGGTGTCGTTTGCGGGAGGGGTTCCCAGAACCCGCTTCAACCCCATGGGATTTCCCAACGGATTTGGCGGACATATCTATATGCGCAACCAGCAGGGCCGGTATATGGGAATTCATGTCAATATCAACGGCCGGCCCCGCATTGTGCGAAGTGACAAAGGAGAACCGGGCACGTGGAATTGACAAAGGACGAGTGTCAGAGTAGCTTAGGAAAGACGACTAAAGAGCCAGTCGTCAGAATTATTAAAATTCAATTTTTTGATTCAGGAGCCATTTCTACATCATGCTGTAGAACTTCGCTACGTCAGCTCTACTTATTTGTTAGCCAACGCCGATTTATGATTCTGTCCTCCTGTAGATATTAGATTGTAGAGCCAAGCGAAAATTGCCCCCCCGACCATACCATCCACAAACGCCCAGATAAATCCGATGAAACTGCCAACTGGAGATATGGTGAAGCCCCGATACAGGCGTCCAATTAGAGTCGGCTCACCAGTTGCCCCTTCAAAAGCGATTATCCACCAGGTCAATAAAAAAATACCAAAGCCCCATACTATTCCACAGGTAAGCGAAAACGCTTTGACATTTATTTTCATTTTGGCACCTTCCTTTTTTGGGTGGCTATGTGCAATTTGATCACGAGATATCATTTTCTCTTTTCTTCTCAGATAAAGCCGCAAGTCCACCGATAGCACCGAGGTTCATGGATTCCAATGCGGAGCTTGGAACGATTATCAATGATCCCTTTTCCTTCAGCCCTTCAAAAAGCATATTCATACCACGCAGTTGAAGTGCGACAGGATTATCTTGGTATTGCCTACTGGCTTCTGCAAATTTTTCGGCAATTTCGGTTTCGGCTGTCCCGAGGATAATTCTGGCTTGTCGTTCTCGTTCAGCCTGAGCCTGTTTGCTCATGGCATCTGACAACGCAGATGGAATAACTATATCTTTTATCCCAACATTTTGGCAAGAAATCCCCCAAGGGTTCGTGTGTTCATCAAGAGTGTGCTGAAGATCTGCGGCAATTTTATCACGATTTTGCAAAAGATCTGCCAGCTCATGTCTACCGATAGTATCCCTTAAGCCAGTAAGCGTCATATAGGTAACCGCTTGAACATATTCCCTCACTTCTAAGGCTGCCTTTTCCACATCCCAGACAGTCCAATAAACAACAGCGTCAACATCAACTGGCACCGTATCCTTTGTTAGAGTTTTTTCTGCGGTAATATCTGTTACCCTAACACGTTGATCGATATACTCATTTACTCGATCAATAATGGGAATTATTAGGAAGATTCCAGGTCCTCTCAGACCAAGAAATTTCCCCATTCTCAGCACAACAGCCTTTTCCCATTGGTCAGCGATCCGTATCGAGGCTGCAATAACCAGCAGCACGAATACAAGAATAGCAGCAATGCTCCAGTGAACGACATTAAATTGTTCCAGCAATAGTCCAGTGATTGCAGCAATAACTATTATTGTTATGGAAATCGGATTGATACTCTTTTTTATGGTAGTCTCTGATTTCATCTCTTCCCCCTTTGTCTTTTTTTCAGTTCATCGATCATTTCCTCTGTACTGAACCCATAACTGGAGGCGATGCTTAAATACTCTGAACAGATGCTATTAAGTTTATTTTGTCGTTCTGATTTGGGTATTTGTATATTTGTCGAACCTATAAATGTACCTGTACCTTGCTGTGCTTCCAAAATACTTTGAATTTCAAGTTCCCTGTATGCTTTGCCGACGGTATTGAGATTGACCTTAAGCTGGACGGCTAAAGCTCTGACCGTTGGCAATTGTTCGCCTACTTTTAAATCTCCACTTGCGACACCATAGCGGATTTGATCGATGATCTGCCGATAAAAGGGAACCCCAGATTTTGGATCTAATTTAAAATCGATCATTATTAGTTACCTCTCCTGACTTCACATGCATACTTCTATTTGATTATTGTTATAGTATACTATAACAATATAAATATCATTGTCAAGAAATATTTCTATCTGGCTAATTCAAGGGTAAGATACTAAGGCATGAAACCTTAAAAAATGGAAAAGAAGTCAGGTACTGATGTATGGCACTCCCACCCCTGATACGCTGTCCTAACGGTCCTGCAGGTAGTCCACGGCATTCTGAAAAATCTGAATCCCGGGGGTCAGGCCCTGGGGCAACTGTTCCCCGCGGCGTTTGAGCGCTTCTTTTTGCCGTGTCCAATCCGGGTGGTTAGTCCAGTGGTTAAACGCCTCCGGGTGAGGCATCAGACCGAAAATGCGGCCGGTCGCATCACAGATACCGGCAATATCCTTGAGGGACCCGTTGGGATTGAAGGGGAATTCTCCCCCGGCGATTTCACCGTCGTCACGGGTGTACTGCAGAACTACTTGGTTGTTTTCAAACAGCCTGTCAACGGTTTCATCATCGGCGATAAATTTGCCTTCCCCATGCCTTACGGGAAATTCGAGTTCATTCAAACCGCGCGTAAAAATACAGGAGGACTCCGGCCGGGTCTTCATCTTGACCCATGCGTCCCTGAAATTGCCACAGTCATTGTACGTCAGGGCCACGGCTTGCCCC
Organism: Deltaproteobacteria bacterium; assembly: GCA_003647375.1. Next base: position 771 of record QMMS01000452.1, on the reverse strand, counting down.
AGGCCTTCCGCCGGGGGTGCGGAATCGCCGAATCCGGGCAACAATCCCATATTGACCAGCGTTTGAAAACCATTGCAGATCCCTATGATCAGGTTCCCCCTTTCCACGAAATCGTGAATCTGGCTACCGATGTTGGTCCGCATGCGCAGGGCCTGGATAACTCCCGCCCCGTGATCGTCGCCCCAGCTGAACCCCCCGCCAAAGGCCATGACCTGAAAGTCATCCAATGACACCGACCCGTCAATCAGGGAATTGATGTGGACGCGGTGAGAGTTGGCCCCTGCCAGCTCAAAAGCATAGGCGGTCTCATGATCGCAGTTCAGGCCATAACCGGTGAGCACCACTACATTCACGTCGCTCATATCAAATCTCCGAACGGTTTTTTCCATGCTTCTTTTAGTTCTGCCACTGTCTTTGTAAAAATCACCTCTCCGTCGGTCCCCTTGATGCTGACCTCTTTGCCGGCAAGAACCTTTCCAACGCAGGCACAGGGCTGCCCCTTGAACTGTTGTTTGAAAACATCCCTTTTAGCCGGATCAACAGTCACCAGGAATCTGCCGGCTGATTCCGAAAACAAAAGGATGTCATCCCGCAGGGATTCCTCCACGGGCATTGGTCCCAAATCTACATCCATGCCCAGATTGCCTCCCATGGCAACCAGGGCGATATGCACCCCCAGGCCGCCACGGTAAATACCGTGAGCCGATGCCACAACCTCATCGCCGATGGCCTTGCTCAAAGCCCTGTAAAGGGAAAGAAACTGGTCCGGGT
>QMMS01000451.1 GCA_003647375.1 Deltaproteobacteria bacterium | reverse complement strand
ATGGCGTCCGCCACCTTGTCCGGATGCCCCTCGGTAACCGACTCGGAAGTAAAAAAGTATGTCTCTTTTCCCATGAGCAATCTCCTTACATTACTGGTTGTCATCAAACCGCAAACAAATCTATAATATAAATAGTGATAAATGGGTTGTCAATGGTGGCAAAGAAATCTGATGGGATCCGCAGGTTGGTATCCGGCATTTTGGAAGCAGGATTTAGTCCAACGCTCACGGCCGTATAGAGTTTAAATTTCTCTGCTGCCGGCAGAGGAAAAATTTAAATTCATACGTTGATCATATCGCGGATGATTTTGCGGGCCTGCTCCAGGCTGAAGCGATTCATATTGAGAACCAGGTGGTAAAGCCCGGGGCTGTCGTAGTCTTTTTTGCCGAGTTTGCTGTAGAGGCTGATACGGCGTTTGTCTTCGCTATTGACGATCTTGGTGGCCTGTTTTTCGGAAACATTGTAACGGTCGACGATAAATTTTATCCGGTGTTGAAGTTCATCGATCAGCAGAACGTGGAATGCGTCCGGGTGGTCGTTCAGTATGTACTGACTCCCCCTGCCCAGCATGACCACGTCACCTTCGTCAGCCATTTTGGCGACAATCAGAACGAGATAGTCGAGGTAGATCTGTTCATCCAGGTAACCGCGTTCATCCTTTAGTATCCGATCCACCCATCGCTGGGACACCATGCTGGAAATAACACGGGACAACTTGGTCCCGGCTTCTTTTTCAAAGGATTCGACCCACTGCGGTGAAACATTGGCTTCCTTGGCAATTTGCTGAATGATGTCGCTGTCCGCGAATGTATAATCCAACTCGCTGGCAATCATTTTGCCGAGGGTCTTTCCCCCCGCCCCGAATTGTCTGGATATGGTAATTACCGCCATTCACGCCTCCTTATGACTTTACATTCGATATCGATTCCCGCCCTTTTTATTCCTGTTTTCCGGGTGGAATCAGCAGCGTTGGGAAAACGGAATTTTCTGCAAGTTTACGGGGCGTACTGCCGACAAAACGCTCCCGCCACGATTCTTTTGCAGAGGTTCCCGCTATGATCATGGTTGCATTGAACTCTTTGGCCGCATTTTCAATTTCATGGACAGGATTGCCGATATACACACTCGGCGTGGCATCGATTCCTTCTGCTATCAAGATGTCACAAATCTCTTCCAGCTTTCGGCGGCTCTCCTTGCGCGTCTTTTGAACGGCCATGGCCGATGGCTCCTTGAGGAGTTTAGGGTCTGCCACGTTGATGACATTGACTTTCTTGACAACCTTGTCCAGGTTTTTCAAATACGCGACGGCCTGGTTGGAGGTTTCCGAAAAACTGGTCGCCAGCAGTGGTCTTTCAAATGGTTTTTCAGCACCGGCTTCCGGTCCTGATTTATATTTGTAAACCAGTACAGGGGTCCCGGATCTCCGGATAATTTCGATGATGTCGGAGGGGGCGTAAAACTGTTCGATCCTCCCTTTTTTCAGATTACCGATGACCACAAGGTCGATGTCTTCATTTTCAACGGCCATGATCACCTTCTGCACCAGGCTACCCACGACAATATAGGCCCCGACCTCTATCCCCTGCTCGAAAAGATTTTCGGCCCAGTTGATAAATCGGATATTGGCCATTTCCCGCAGCCGTACCTCTTCTTTTTTTTCATACCCCTTGCCCCGGTGCAGGGCCACTTTTTCACGCTGAATGACGTTGAGAAAAACAACATGGTTCAAAGAGGCTCGCCGCAGGTCTATCAGCGATTCCAGTGCATCGAACCACAGTTCCTCGAATTTTGTAACGAACAAAACTTTTTGAATATCCATTTGTCGCGACTCTTTCCCTATGTTTTCATTCGAAAACGACCAGGTACAACTCTCCCTGCAACCGTTCTCGTCCTGATCTGACAGCCCCGGTAAGGATCAGTCCAAGAATTTTTTGATAGCCGCCGCCAACTCCTCCGGCTCCACCGGCTTCTCCAGATAAACTTCAGGCTCCGGAACAGCTGCCCCGCCAAACTCGGTCAGGGCCTTTTGAGAGCGCAGAAAGGTTTTCTGGGCGATTCCCGAAAGCATGATGACATTGACATCCTTGAACGCGCTGTCCGTTTTGAGCTCACGGTAAAGCCGGATACCGCTCTGCCGCGGCATCAGCACATCCAGAATAACAAGGTCAGGTTTTTCCTCTTTCAGTTTTTTCAACCCCTCCTCACCATTGGTCGCTTCAATCGGGATAAAACCGTTTTCTTCAACGACGGTGGTATTGAACAATCTCACATCGGGGTCGTCATCAACAACAAGAACTTTTTTTTTGCTCATACAACATCCTCCTATATATTTATTAGAAACAGTTCTCAGCTTGAGACTCTTTATCCTGGCGGCGCCTGGGCATCTTGTGCCGCCTCAACAATAAAAGGTAAACGGATGGTAAACGTGGTCCCTTCACCAACGGACGACCTGACTTCCATTTCGCCGTTGTTTTCCTCAACCAGTTTGTTGGTAACAAGTAACCCCAGGCCGGTCCCCTTGGCGCCCTTGGTGCTGAAAAAAGAAGAAAAAAGCCTTTTCTTTACCGCGTCGTCCATGCCGCTGCCATTGTCTTCCACTTCGAAGGCAATGAAACGTCCTTCGCGTCTGGTGCGAACGTAGACCTGGTGTTCTTTGCCGATGTTATCATCAAAGATACAGGCATCGATCGCGTTGCCGACAAGGTTCATCAGGGCGCGATGTACGGTGGTCGGGTCTAAAATCACCTCACCGACCCGGTCGGAAAAATCCCTTACTATCTCGATTTCATAATCCTGGGCATTTCCCTGGACAAGCTCGCAGACATCGCCGGCAATATCATTGGGATTGCAGGCTTTATAGTCCGGCTCCCTCTCCTTGGAATATGAAAGCAGGTCCATGACCAACTCGGATGTCTGCTCGATATTGCGTTTTATCATATCCCAGCCATTTTTTAACTTATCTACGTTATTCTTGTCAATGCCGATATCCACGAGGTACTGGCCGCCCTTGAACCCGTTCAGAATGTTTTTTATGCCGTGGGCCATACCGGCAACCGTCTGACCCACGGCGGCCAGACGTTCCGAGTTGACCAGCTCCTTCTGGAGGTTTTTGATTTCCCGGATGTCCTGAAAAAAGGCTACGCTGCCCATCATTTTGTCGTTTTCAAAAAGTGGCACCCCTGAAAAATTAACCGGTATCTGTTCTCCACTTTTCGATTGGATAACTGTTTCTTCCCAGGAGGTGAAATCCCGCATAGCCTCGTTGGCGGCTTTTTCTTCGATCGATGCAATGGCTACTTCGGGAAAAAGCGACCTGGCGTCCATCGATCCGACAACTTCATCACGCGTATATTCGAACAATCGCCGGGCCTCGGGATTATAGAGGACGATATTCCATTGGGCATCGGTTGCGACAACGCCGCTTTTGGAGCTGTTGATCAGCTTGGCCTGGAAATTGGCTCTCCTGTTTATCTCTTCCTGCAAAATGGAGTTTTCTATGGTTACACCGATTCGATTGCCAAAAAGCGTTAGCACATTTTTCTCCTCGTTATCGAATCTGTGGCTCTTTTTACTGCCGGCCCGAATAACGCCGATGGCTTTTTTTTCTTTACCCAACAGAGGAATGTAGGCCAGAGAGTTCAATCCGGCCTTTCTGAGCCACTGGATCTCCTGTCCTTCTTCCTTTTCGATGCTTTCGAAAAATTCATATTTGCCGGTTTGGCCAACTTGGAAGACAAAACTTTCGATATCAGCAAAATTACTGTTTTCACAAACCTCCTGCATCGTGCCATATTTAAACTTCAGTTGATACCGGCCGTCCGATTCCAGCACAAAGACACATATGGAATCGAATGCGAAGATATTGGTT
>QMMS01000450.1 GCA_003647375.1 Deltaproteobacteria bacterium | reverse complement strand
TAATCGTCAATGGCACATTCGTCCACCTGAAACTCGGCCAGACGCGCCACCAGGTACTCCGCTCGCCTTTTTTCATGGAACGTGGGCGCAGGAATCTGGCCCAGGAGCACGATGTTACTGATGATAATTTCCCGAATCTCCCGGATCTTGTCCACAAACATCGGAAGTGCATCGAGGTATTTATTCATGACGTCTCCTCAGAAGATACCAGGGTCCACAAGGGTCCGGCACTGTTAGTGCCCTAAAGGGCCTACAAGATATTCAGTTGTTTGAAATTAAAAATCCGAATATCGAAATTCGAAACGGTTCGACAGGCTCACCGCCCTGAGCAAGGTCGAAGGGCAAATTCAAATATCTAATGTTCAAATGATTGACGCTGTGTATAGTTTGCAACTTGTATCTCCAAGGTCTAGTTTCGATCATTCGAATTTGGATCATTCGGTATTGTTTAGGATTTCGAATTTCGTGCTTCGGATTTAAGGTACTACCACCATCGGCATAGCCAAATGTCTCTGACTCCCGCGTATCGGGATCGAGAGCATTGCATTGCTTCGTTTTTCGATTTCGATAGCGATCCCGATAGCGATTTCGATAGCGATTTCGATGGGTTCTTCCAACATGGAATCCTCTTAAGTTAACGACATTGGGTATCAACAATCAGCTGCCGCAGATCGGTGATGATCACATCCGGCACAAGATGTCTGCAGCGGGCATCATCGGTTCTTCGTCGCAGGGAGCGCCGGTCACCTGCAAACAGGGCCGTTTGAAATCCAATCGTCTTCGCCGGCAGTATGTCGTTGCGCATATCGTTTCCCACGTACAAAACCGCGGCCGGAGGAACCCCCCGACGGGAAAAAATCTCAGCTGCCCGTTCGAACATGAAACTTGACGGTTTGGCAATTCTGAAGCGATAAGAAAAAAAAGTCAATTGCGGGTCAAATCCGCACATGTCCAGCGATTTGCCCAGCAGCCGTTCCAGCAAACGCGGTGTGTAAAATTGTGCGTTGGAGATGATTCCCAGCCGCAGGTTTTGCTCCCGGAAGGCCGACAGCATGTCCTCGAGTCCCGGCATGGGGTAAACCGGATTAACGATCATTTCGAATTCCAGCGCAAACGCTTTCACCCGGGCCACATCACCCGGGCCGAGTACCGTTTGCCAGACCCGGACAATGTCCACCTCGGGATAGTCGATCCCCTCTTGCCGAAAGCTGTCGTGATCATTATCTATGGTCCGGCGCAAGGAGTCCATAAGATTTTCCGGTGTCCTGTCGATGCCATAGCGCTCCAGTACACCCGCGAGCATCCGCTTCCGGTTGTGGTTCACAGTATGGATATTCATGTCGCCCGATCCGCTGATCAAAAGCGTGCCGTACACATCGAAAAGCATGGCCTTCACCCGCCTTATCTTTGAAAGACCGGTGGGTGTCTCCCCTGTCGGAATCGGTGACAGGGGATGGATGTGTCGCTCGAATACAGCATCCTCATCCCTCATACGTCCCCCATTTGAGTAAGGAAAATCGGTCAAGATTGAAGAAATTGTCGAGAAGGACCTGTTTGTCGATGTGCTGATGAACCGGATGATGGAAGGCCCGTTCGTATATCGAGAGGAGTTGCTCCCGGTACTTTTCCACACCATAGTGTGCCGCCACAGCCTTACGGTTATTTTCGATTACCTCAGACATATCGTCTTCCTGACTGGGAAAAATAATCTGTGGATTCAGAGATGCCAGGTGTTTCCGCGCCCCTGCATCCGACAGCAGGTGTGAGAGGACCTGTCGCTGGTATCGTTCGTTCAGAAGACCGAAATCTACCACACCATCACGTGCCAAATGAGCCATATGTTGATGAATGCGTTCCGGATTGACGGGGTGGTGATAAATGTCTGCAGCATGGTTGACGGTCCTTTCCCATACCTGAAAAAACTGGTCCGCGTCAAACCATTCCAAGGGAATATTAAGCCTGTCATAGAGAAAATCCAGACGGAGCCCGTTTCTCTCGAAATCCGAACAGATGTCCCCGAGTCTACGCCCCTGCAGCACTTTACCGGCCGTCCAGGGTTCGAGGAAAGAGAAACCAAACCCCTCGGTAATACTGGTGGTAATCATCGATGACGCACCCCCAACTAAAGTGGAAAAGTCATGTCGCTGTCCCATGTCAAAATGGACATTTAACCGTTTTTCTTTCACATAGGTCCGCCAGTCCAGATAACTCTCCATGTCCTGCCGACTGTTCGGAGGTTGCGTGACGCCCAAATATTGGCCCGATTTCAGGTACAGAGACAGCAGGACGACTTCGCCGATATTTTTACGTCGAATAGCACGAACCGGGTAAAGGACAAGCCCGTCGGAAAAGTGCCCTGTCACTGCAGGCAGCGGATAAATGGCGTTGGGGATGAGGTGTACCCCGGAAGCCGCAAGTCCCGCTTTAACGAGAATTCGTTTGTCCCGGGCGTTGATCACGCCATAATGGCAATCCGCCGGGTATGGTTCCTGTGAATAGACTCCCGTCCGCCCGTCTTCGGCAAAATCGTGAATTTGTAAAAAAAGGGTGACCCCCGATGCCTGTAGCCGTTTGATGCAGCGAAGTAAGTTTTGATTCTTTGCCAATGTCGGGTTGTGGATATGCAGCACGTCACATCCCCCCGGCCACATATCGGAAAGGGTCTTCAACACCCGCCCGGCAGTGTTTTTCGGTGCCGGGGAGGGAATATCCGGATGGTCATATCCGAGACCGGGAATCTCCACTACGCGACAGGGCAGCGTGGTTCCCGCACGATCCCCGGTCAGAACAAGGAGCTCGCAGCTGCCCTGCAGAGCTGAAATCTGCCGCTTTAAAACAGTGGTCACTCCCCCTGTTTTGAGATGGTAGTGGAGAAAGGCAATTTTCATTCAGATCATCCGGTTTAAGAGTACTTTTGTTGCTGCATTGGTTTGTACCAAGAAATGAACAATATGCCAATCAAAACAGGGTTCAAGGATCCTAGGGGCCAAGGATCCAAGTGAAGGATTTCAGCCGTTTTAAAAAAAGGATCATCCTTGGCCTTTTAATCGACATCGAAATCGTTATCGAAATCGGGATCGAATTCCGGGTGCCCACTTATGCCTGTCGCGCTTTTCAAATGCCCAGTACAACCTATCTCATCCAGTGGCTGAAAACGTTTCGCTTTTTATGTCTAAAGGCCATTCTTATTCGATTTCGATAACGATTCTGATTTGGATGATACCCCGCGGAAAGCCACGGGGTTAGCGAGTGCTTTCGCAGTTCAGAATACAGAATTTCGTAAAGAACTAAATTGTTTTAATGCTGGAGAACGAATGAACGTCGAACATCGAACGTCCAACATCGAATTTTGAATTTGAAAAGATGAAAAAACAGAAATAATTCGGTATTGGTTTTTTGTTTTCATTCAACATTGACGGTCTCGTAAAAAGTCCAAAACCCCGTCATGCCTGCGAAGGCAGGCATCCAGAAGTGCTTGTAAATACTGGATTCCCGCCTTCGCGGGAATAACGCCAATGGGCGTTTTCAGACTTTTTACGAAGGCATCAACATTGGACGTTCATCTTTATAAAATCATCATTGTAAAGATTCTGTATTCTGATTTCACAAATTTCTCGGTTTAGACCCCAACATTGCAAACGCCGGAGGGCTTCAGAGCCAAGGCGTCAAGGGTGGGCATCGACTGAGCTCAGCCGAAGTCAAGCTGTAGTATGTTACCGCGAACTCTTGACAACACCGGATCTGAAGTTCTCCGGCATTCCCGAAGGGGAAACAACATGGCAAAATCGACCCCATCCCTCTTGTCCCGTCGTAGCTCGAAGAGCGAAGCCGGACTTGTCACGTCGTAGCTCGAAGAGCGAAGCCGGACTTGTCACGTCGTAG
>QMMS01000449.1 GCA_003647375.1 Deltaproteobacteria bacterium | reverse complement strand
TCCCGCAGCGGATGAATGATAATCGGCATCACACAAAGCCGGTAATATAAATCATTTCGAAACCGGCCGGCCAGCACCTCTTCTTCTAATTTTTTATTGGTGGCGCTGACAACACGCGCGTTGACCCGCACCGTGCGTTCGCTTCCGACCGGCTCGAAGGATCCATCCTGAAGCACCCGTAGAAGCTTTACCTGCGTGACCGGGCTTAATTCACCGACTTCATCGAGAAATATAGTTCCGCCATCGGCCAGCTCAAATCGTCCTTTCCGGTCACGGTGTGCGCCGGTAAAAGAACCTTTGACATGACCAAAAAGCTCCGTTTCGAGCAAACCTTCAGGCAGGGCACCGCAATTGATGGGGACAAAGTGGTTGTGTGCCCGTTTGCTCTCTTTGTGGACGGCCAGTGCCGCCAGCTCCTTGCCGGTACCACTTTCACCCTGTATCAGGACAGCAGAATCTGTGCGGGCAACCTGTCTGATCGTATCAAACAATTCCCGCATTTTACGACTACTGCCAACAAGCCCCCAGAATCCCTCCCGGGCTTCCTTGGGTACAAAAGCATTGATCGTGCTGAGGTTTTCGATCATTAGAATGCTGAAGGATTCGTCATCAAAAGTAAACGGAAATGCGCTTAGAAACAGAGTCAGATCTCTTGCCTGACCGTCAATAACTAATTGAAAATGAGTACTGACCTTTTGATTCTGATTGGTATCCAGGGCCTTAACCGCCAGCTTTTGAACTTCACAGTAATGGCAACATTCCGCAAAGCCGCATCCCTTTGGATGATCAGACACGTGAAGACAACCCAGTACATCCCCGGCCCCTTTTCCGATAACGGTCTGTTTGCTAATCATCAAAACACGTTCAGAAATGTTGTTTACCGCCCGGACACGGCCATTTCGATCAACCACGACCAGGCCGCAGGGAAGAGAGTTCAACAGTGTACTGGCGAAGCTGTTATCAAGCAGTAATTTGTTGTTCAATTGATTATCCTTTGCCATGTTGTTTATGCAACCTTGGGGTTGATGCTCACAGGGGTGACCAAGTGAAGTTAATCAGCAGTTATATTATACCGACGTAGGTCTCTTTCTGAAAACAGGTTCTTTGTGTAGCGTCTCCCCAACGTTTTCTTTCTGCAAGCAGTTGCAAAAACGGCGCGCCGTTCTTTACCACTCTTCCACCCACAACATCAACACCGCGAGCAAAAAGTGGGTCAGGGAAATATCCCGCCGTAGGGCCGATGATTGAGACAAATGCATCCGGTGAACAGTGGACAAGAATCTCATCCAGTGAATTGTTCAAAATGGTTGTACTGGTACATAAGATCTTATTGCATGTGCTCAATTTCGTCACGTCCATGGTAATTGGCAAATTCGGATATTTTTGAATCAACTGATCTTGTTTTTCAATGACAACCAGTTCCCCGCCAGCTTTCTTAATGGTTTGAATCAGTCCGAAGAATAAACCGACCATACCAACCCTATCTCCAGCGGAGACCGACACCAGTCCCAGTGAATCGGTAGCAGAATCAACCGTGAAATTGGTTTCCTTAATAACATGCTGGCAAATTGCATTAATGGACGCCAGGCTAATCATCTCTTTAATAGGGTCGTCATTGCCGAATTCAAGTGCAAATTCGCACGGATTTTTCTCGACAAAATCCGACGGATGTAACTCAGTATATTCCTCCATTTTTTCATCAGGCAGAAGAACAAAGCTGATGCCGGCCGCCCCTCCTTCTAAACTGATGGCCATAAACTGGGCATCTTTAGGTTGGCCGCCTTTATAGAAAGGTGGAAAGAAAATGTTTGATATTGGTGGGAGCGAGAACTTTATCGTTAATTTCGCGACCATCTTTTTGAATTCATCTTTTAGATTCATTGCAATCCCTCAAACCTATTTTTGATTGATGATATCCGATTACTCAACATCCCAATTCAATAGTCTTCTTTCTCCCTGTAAAGATCTGATATCGGTGATGTCTTGGGATACCTCCAGGGTTCCGCGAAAAGTGTCTTCATCGTCGCGTACCGCGAAAGAGCGTATATAAATAAACTTTTCCTTTAGCTGAATCCAGAGGTCAGCATCCCTTTCAATCTGATTTTCATCCTCTGCATCTGTTGAACCGCTCGTTGCATTTGGCCAATCCACTGATGGTTCGCTAAATGCATATCCAATATCATTTTCGCCCTTTCTGATATTGATCCATTCCAACTCTTCGAGTGCTTCATGGGAGATGGGAAAAAGGATGTGGTTCTCCTTAATGTATTATCGATCCGGAGTTGTTGGAGAAGCAGATTCACATCGGCTACCGCATTCGTGAACACCTTGTTATCCCGCAGGAAAGTATGGATTGGGTGCCCATCCGGGACATTGGGAATGTCTCTCTCGTCCAACATTCCCTTAAAAAGTGTTACATGCAGATCGGACAGTTGTTTTACATCCTCGGTTGACATTCCCTCTTTTATGAGTTGCTCCTCCATCGTAACTATTTCCATTGGCTCCACATCTGCGATCAACTCATCGAATCGTTTCTTCACGTCCTCAAAGGGGACGTCTTTATGAAGGTCAAGGATGATGGCTTTGAGTTTTTCGATTTACGTGGCATCGGTGAAACTCTCGGTCTCACTCTCTTTGTCAATCTCAATGGATTCACCTGTCTGTTTTTCGATCTCGGTGGCGATGCCCATGATGAGTGTACCCAGTGGAACCTCGCCGATCCCGGCGACTCGTTTCAGAGTGGCCATCTTGCCCATTGTAGCCCGCATCATCTTGTTCTTAAGCAGCTTGAACTTCGGGTGGTAGCCAACCAGGAAGTCAACCAGAAACGGATATGTGTCTATCAATTGGCTAATCGTGGTTTTTGACGAAATTTTCATCGAACCTTCCTTCTTTAATTTATCAGAAATGGTTTTCTCGTGGCAGATAGTTGGCATTCGACGATAGTTGTCATGTAATATTCCATCGAAAGCTATTGACAGAAAGAAGGGACAAACAAAAATAGCAGCAGAAAGTTACATATGGGTTTAGCTATCAGATAGAACAACTAATATATTGTGCCACATGATGGTACATTGTTTTTTAAGGAAATAAATTGACTTAAGTCAAAAATGAAAATGTTATTATTATTGATAGCTATTTAGGAGACGTACGGTTAACCCATAAAAAGTTCTGTGAGGAACTTGAAGTCATAATAAAGGCTGGAAAAGGGAACTTCAATTCTGCAGAATTTGCCCTTTTTTTGCATTTTTGTCAGAAAGGGGATATCTGTACCTGTGGACGTGACAATTGTTTTTATGGGAATCTCAAGTATCACAGGTTTTTTGATGCTCTTGAGACCGGCCATGTTCCTTTTATCTTTATTGAACACCGATTTTCGCGCTGTAGAAACAGGCTAAACAATTGTCATCTCTGAAGAAAGTTAATTTTTATAATATTCATGTGATTTAGGGTGGTTATCATTATTATTTGCAAGAGGTTCCTTGGCGGATTATTATATATTATGACGCTTTAAATGCGGCATCTAAACAGTTAAAATATTGAGGACAAAGTTTGGGCATGCAATAAATACTTTTAAAAGTACTGTAACACCCTATAATAACTTGAATAAAATATCAGAGAGCATAAATACCGATAAAGTGTCCCTGATAAATATTGTATTTTAACAATTTATAGTTGACATGATAAGCGTCATACACTATATAAAGGGTATGAGAGATGAAAAATACTTCCAATACCCGGTTCATGAATGGCAAAAACGTTATGAAGCATTGAGGGCATCCTTTGTGGATCGATTGCCGGCTAAAGCTGTCGCTGAGCGTTTTGGCTATTCCCAAAGCTATGTCAATTTGCTGAGACATCAGTTTGTTCATGAAAAAATCGAT
>QMMS01000448.1 GCA_003647375.1 Deltaproteobacteria bacterium | reverse complement strand
TCCGCGATATCGGCGTTGGACGCCATGATTTAACTCCTCAAAATAGCACGCTATTACTCCGGGTTAAATCTGTCGTCCGCCTTGATCTCACGCAAAAATCCTCATTTCTGGACGGACACTAACTATGTAATAAGCGACAAGATCGTGTTTTATAAAATCGTTTAACGATTTTATTTTTTTACCCCATGTGTCCATATAAATAAACATCGTGGATATATATTTAAGGAAAGGAGACAGGAAAATGACAAAAGATATGGTTCAATGCCCCAAAGACTCAAAAATTATGTATCAGCGGGATGTCTGTGAAAATATATTTCGAAAGGGGAATATCCGCTGCTGGTGTAAGACGTGTGAGTTATTCCGGGATGAGGAGCAGGAGACAGAGAACCTCTAACCCGAACATTTCATGAAACTTGACGATGAAATATTTGAGTGTTACCCATATTTTCAGGGAGTTCAATATAACTGCGTGGACAGATGATCTCTATGAACTGTCTATGGGGGTATGAATGAAACACAAAGATGGATACTTGAAAGGTATTCGGGATACCCGTATTTACTATCAATCTTGGTTGCCGGAAGATGAACTTAAGGCCGTACTCATCGTTGTGCATGGACTGGCGGAGCATAGCGGGCGATACATGAATGTTGTCAATCACTTTGTGCCATCGGGCTACGCCGTATATGGGTGCGATCACATCGGACATGGAAAATCCGCAGGAGAGCGAGTTTACGTGGAACGCTTCCAGGATTACATCGATACACTTGAGATATTTTCTGGTATGATTCGCGATTGGCAGCCGGGCAAACCAATATTTATGATTGGACACAGTATGGGTGGTTTAATTGGTACCGCATACCTGCTGGAACATCAGCATGAATTATCCGGAGTTGTTCTCTCCGGGCCGGGAGTTAAAGTGCCTGACAACATTTCCAAGGCTGTCATTTTTATGGGGAAAATACTTTCGAGGATATTACCCAAGACGGGTATCCTGCAACTGGATGCAAAAGGTGTCAGCAGGGACCCGGCCGTGGTGGATGCATATGTCAATGACCCATTGGTATATACGGGAAAAGTCACGGCAAGACTGGGTGCCGAAATGCTCAAGAAAATGCAGGAAGTAACAGATAATGCAGCCCGAATAAAGCTGCCGCTAACGATTTTACAGGGAAGTGATGATATCTTGATTGATCCAAGTGGCGCTCAATTACTTTATGATTTAGTAAGCTCAGAGGATAAATCGATCAAGATCTATAAGGGTTTTTACCATGAAGTGTTCAATGAGCCGGAGCACGAGCAGGTATTAAGCGATGTTCAAAAATGGATAGAAGCTCGTCTGGGTGCACAATCGTGAAAAAACATCGTTTTTATAACAGCATATTCATACAGGCCGTTTTTATCGTCATCGGATTTACACTCGTTGCTATGGTATTAAGTGGCTATTTCTTCCGGGAAAGCATGAAAATGATAGCCATGAAAGAGGTAGAAAACAAGGCCACGATTTTTCTTTCCGCTATGGAGACCTCGGTACACCGGTTTGTGATGGGTAGAGAGTCTAATCGTATAACAGAATTGGTAGAAGAACGAGCAAAGTTGCTGGAAAGCAACTTAAACTTTACCATTATCAGAGTCGTGGTGCAGGACCTTCAGGGTCGAGTCCTGGATCACACCAGACCGGAGAAGATAGGGCAAACGAATATAAGCGACGATGTTCAAAAAGTGATAACCTCTACCCGCCCACTGATTACGCGGCAAATCAAGACCCTCAAACAGGAGCCTGGGAAACCGGAAATACCGGTCATTGAGGTCACTTATCCGATTGGCAACCGCCAGGGTAATATAGTGGCTACCATTAAGATCATTCTTGATGTCGGGCGCACTCTTGAACGGATCCATGAGGAATATTGGCGCTATAACAGAAGGGTGTTATTTGGATTTGTATTGGCTGCCGTTCTCCTGATTTGGGGAACGCTTTTTTTCCTCCGCCGTCGAATTATTACCCCTGTGTTATCCGTTGCTGAAGCTTCTGCCAGGGTTGCCTCAGGGGATTTGGAGACCCGCCTTGTTCCCCGGGGCGAAGATGAGATCGGCAACCTGGTACAATCGTTTAATCAAATGGTAGAAGGTCTTAAGCAGCGGGATCAGATGCGCCAGTCCCTGGAAATAGCAATGGAAGTTCAGCAAAGTCTTCTGCCAAAAAATGATCCTGTTTTTGAAGGATTGGATATTGCAGGTAAAAGTATCTATTGCGATGAGACTGGTGGGGATTATTATGATTTCTTTGAGTTTGGTGAAGATGGAACAGAAAAAATCGGAATTGTTTTGGGTGATGTTTCCGGGCACGGTATCTCCTCGGCCCTTCTAATGGCATCCGCACGGGCATTTCTTCATCAACGGTCTGCTTTACCCGGTACCATTTCTCAGGTTATTTCAGATATAAACCGCCAGCTTGCAAGAGATGTCGAAAACTCTGGTAGTTTCATGAGCATGTTTTATATGATTATCGATAAAACAAACAAAAGTTTAAAGTGGGTACGTGCCGGGCATGATCCCGCCATATTTTATGATCCGAATACGGATAAATTTTCAGAATTAAAAGGTGTCGGAATGGCACTGGGTGTAGATGAAAACTGTCAGTATGGAGAAAATGCAAAACATAACCTTACAAATGGGCAAATTATTGTTCTTGGAACCGATGGTATTTGGGAGGCACGTAACCCAAAAGACGAAATGTTTGGGAAAGAACATATTTACACCATCATCAGAGAAAAAGCCAATCTTGATGCCAAATCGATTCTAAACACGATTGTTGAATCATTAACCAGATTCAAGGAAAACTTTAGCATCGAAGATGACGTTACCTTGGTAGTAATAAAAATTATGCCTAAATTTCATTAGAAACAATTAGCAGTTTTTTCTCGTTGACTACATATCCATAAGCTCTTAACGAAGTACAAACCAGTACTGGTATTGAATGTTTCTAATGTGTATCAGCTTGCTAAATGGCAGACCTATTAATAAAATGCAAGTTGTATCCAGATAAAAGGGTTCACCACGGGAGATAGTTTATGATTGCTGAAATTCTTGCAACAGGTGATGAAATTCGATCCGGCGCTCTCATCGACTCGAATTCGGCCTATATTGCAGAAAAGCTCGAGGAAGCCGGGATACCGGTTACCCGTCACAGCTGCGTAGGGGATGATTTTGAAGCATTGGTTTCGATTATAAAAGAAATCTCCACTCGGGTGGATATCTGTGTGGCTACCGGCGGACTGGGGCCCACAGCAGATGATCTTTCATCAGAGGCCGCAGCATCTGCAGTGGGAGAAACACTTGTACTGGATTCCAAAGCGCTTTCCGACATCGAAGCTTTTTTCAAGAGCCGCAAACGGGAGATGGCCGATTCCAACAGAAAACAGGCCATGCTGCCTCGTACCGCCGAAATCATGTACAATCCTATTGGTACGGCCCCGGGGTTCAGCCTGAAGATCGGAAAGTGTGTGTTTTTCTTCCTCCCGGGAGTGCCGCCTGAAATGAAACGCATGCTCACCCATGAGATACTCCCAAGAATTGAGAAGATGCCGGGGGCATTAAAGGAGCACTGTCTCGTCAGGAACATTTCCACGTTTGGCCTGACCGAATCGGCCACCGGTGAAAAGGTGGCCGATCTTGCGGATGATTTTCCTGATATTAAGATTGGGCTTCGGGCAAAATTTCCGGAAATTCATGTGAAGCTTTATTTAAACGGGCAGGACCTGCCCACCATGGAAACGAGGTTGGCATCTGCCTCAGTATGGATTTTAAACCGACTGGGAAGGCATGTCCTGTCACTGGAAGGCGCATCCATGCAGGCGGTGGTGGGGGATCTTCTGAGGAAACGGGGAG
>QMMS01000447.1 GCA_003647375.1 Deltaproteobacteria bacterium | reverse complement strand
AAGGCGCCGATGGGGCTCGGGAACACGGACCAGATTTAAAAGTTCGACGGCGCGCTCTCTCGCTTGTCGTTTTGTCATGTTTTTGTGTATTTTCAAAGGCTTACAGATCTGCCGACCTATGGTCATCACTGGATCCAGCGCCGACAAAGGGTCTTGGAAAACCATGGCGATCTTGTTTCCACGGATGGACCGCATCTGTTTCCTAGTGAGTTCATTCAGATTCCGGCCTTCCAGTCGAACGGTACCGTTGGTAATTTTGCCGGGAAAAGGGACCAGGTTCATAACGGCCCACGCAGTCATACTTTTCCCTGATCCCGATTCACCAATCAAACCAAGTGTCTCCCCTTTTCGAATACCTAAATTGATGTTGTCTAAAACGGTAAACTCGCCGCTTATTGATGGGAATTTTACTTCGAGTCCGCGTATTGATAAGATTGAATCGGCACCGGATCCACCAGATTTTTCGTTGATTTCATCGGGTAATTCGGCCGCATCTGAACGGCTCCTTTTCTGTTTTTGGACCTTGATATCAGTGGCCGTTATCTTACGTCCCATCACATCGCGGAGCCCATCCCCAAAGAGGTTAAGAGCCAGGACGGTAAAGGTAATGGCCAGACCAGGTGGAATGACCAGAAAGGGTTGCTGGGATATCCAATAGCGTGACTCACTCAGCATTCTTCCCCAGCTTGGTTGTCCCACAGGAGCGCCTGCACCCACGAAACTGAGGGCAGCCTCCACCAGGATGACGATGCCGAATAGAAGAGAGGTCTGTACAACCAATGGTGAAAATATATTCGGTAAAATATGGCGAAAAAGAATTATGGGGGTTTGGATACCGGTTACTTTTGCCGATTCGACATAGGTCTTTTCTCTTTCAACCAGCACAACGCCTCTGGTCAGACGTATATACCTGGTTGCCATACCAAAACCCACTGCTGCCATTGCGTAAGTAAGACCGGGACCCATAACCGCAATAGCAGTTAAGGCGATGAGGAGCGCGGGTAAAATGAAAAAAATATCATTAATCCACATGATTATCTTATCGGTACGGCCACCAACGTAACCGGCTATCAGACCCAAAGGAACTCCAAGAATTATTGCAAAGCATACGGCTTGTAAACCTGCCTGGACCGTCACCCTGCTTCCAAAAATGATTCGGCTAAAGACGTCTCGCCCATAGTTGTCGGTTCCCAGCAGATGTTCCCAGGAAGGACCTAAAAAGACTTCAAGCAGGTCCTGTTCAAGCGGGTCTTTGGGAGCGATCCAGGGTGCTAAAATGGCAGTAAGGATCAAAATGACCAAGAAAATCATCGCTATCATGGGGACCGTCTGACTGCTGAATCGCCGCCAAAAACTTGGCCTTTCTAAAAAATCTTCATCTGCAATGGATTGAGATATGGTTAATGATGTATCGCTCATAAAACCCTCATTTTTGGATTCAGCCAACCGTAGCTTATATCAATGACAAGATTGGTCAAAATGACTAGGGAGGCCATGACCATTAAAACGGCCTGTACAATCGGGAGATCCTGGTCAAGTACTGATTGAATGGTTAGAGATCCTAAGCCGGGAGTGGCAAAAACAAGTTCAATGATAAGAGACCCCCCTATTATCACCGGTACCTGGAAGCCGATTACAGTTATAACCGGTATCATGGCGTTCTTGATACCGTTACTGATAACAACCCAGTGTTCGGGAATACCGGAGGCCCGTGCTGCGCGGACATAATCCGTATTGAGGACTTCGATCATTGCACCGCGCATCTGCCTGGCAATCAGGGTGCTAGATACGATACCGAGTGAAAACCAAGGCAGCAGCATACTCTTGAACCACAGGATTGGGTCCTCGGTAATTGGGGTGTATCCAAAGACAGGCAGCCAGCCGAGTTTCACAGCAAACAGCATCGAGAGCAATACCGCCAGCCAGAAGTTGGGTATGGAAATTCCCAGGGTCACCAATAGTACAGAGCTGCGGTCAAGGAGCGATCCTGGCTTGAGAGATGCCAATATCCCCACCGACAGGCCAAAGACAACGGCAATAACCAGTGCACCAATAAGAAGCCAAAGCGTGACTGGAAACTTCTCGATAATATCATCCCGTACCGGTCGGCCATTTAAAAATGATGTGCCAAAGTCACCTTTGGAAACATTGACTATCCATCGCGCATACTGGGTCGGAAGAGGATCATCCAGACCCAGCTCCGCTTCGAGCTTGGCAATGTTTTCCGGCGTGGCGGCGTCATCGAGGATGATGACTGCCACGCTGCCGGGAACAAGGTACATCAGTAGAAAGATTAATATGGATAAGGCAATAAATATCCCAACAGAAGAGATGAGACGTGTCAAAATCAGTCTAATCATAATAATCTAACTCCAAATGCTATATCTGTTACTCAACTGTTACACCTCGGAAAAATATATTGTAAGGGGAGAAAGACCTGCCTTTTACATTTTTGGCCCTTTTACTCACCATTATAGCGAAATGCACAGACCCGATGTGTATAAGATAGCCCCTTTCAGCCGCCAGACGAGACATTTCAGTCCACAGGGGCGCCGCAGATTTTTCATCCATTCGGGCCGCTTTTTTTGCCAGTGCATCGATCTCTTTATCTTCGTATTTGAAAGGATTCATGAATGCGTCCGGGGCAAGCTTGGCCTGATAGAAGTCATAAGGGTGCCTTTCAATCAGTGGCATGATGGACGCTGCATATTTTCCACTGGATGCTGCAACAAACAACTGACCTATCGGAATTGACTTGATGTTCATAGTCACGCCGATTTTTTTCAACATACCGGCTATGGGTTCATTCATCATATCGAAAAATGCGTTTTGAGAGTATGTATCAAAAGTAAAGCCTTTAACACCGGCTTCAGCCATCAGCTCTTTCGCTTTCTTGAGATTGTAGCTCAAATCTTCGATTTCTTCGGAGTGCCATTGACTGCCTGGCAAATATCGCTGCGTGCTGGGAATGCTATTACCTTGAAGCACAACCCTGGCAAACGCTTTTCGGTCGATCGCATAAGATAAGGCCCGTCGGATGCGTGGATCGGCAAGCTCGGGAACGATTTTACCGGTACGATCATAAATATGCAGGGCCTCATGGGGTCCTTCGGGTGACAAGATTTTATAACCGGCTGCCTTGGCCCGGGGCACGAAAGCTGAATGTAACCCCGCCACTTCAAGTTCACCGCTGGCAAACCCGTTAAACTGCTGTTCCACAGAGAGAACGTTTATTTCAATCTCTGCAACACCCTGGACCGAGGGGTCCCAGTATTCTTTATTCAAAGTGTAAACATATTTGGTCCCACTGATTGTCCTTTTTGGATCTAATTTCCATGGACCAGTACCGACGGGCACTTTGTCCACGCTATTGCTTTTTAGTGCGGCAGGGCTTACCATTAGACCGGCAAACCTTTGTAAAGTGTACAAAAGGCTGGGAGCCGGGCGATTCAGATGAAATCGGACATGAGTCGCATCAATGACTTCCACCGAACTGATGGCGATAAGTTTCTTCGCATTGGGGGGGTATCTACCGGACTGAACATCTGCGATATTGGCCTTTACAGCATTTGCATCAAATTTGGTTCCATCATGAAAAACCACATCATCTCGCAGGGTGAACGTGATCGAATCCTTTGTCTGTTCCCATTTGGTGGCTAAACGCGGTAATAATTCACCTTTCGGACCCTCCCCCACAAGACCTTCATAAACCGGCTCCAAATGACCCAGGAGCATAACCGCTGTGTTCAGATGAGGATTCCATTTGCGTGCAGGAATACTCCATCCAACGCGTAAAGTGCCTTTCGCCGCCATTGCTGGTCCTGCCATTGCAAAGAGCATGGTAAAAACAACAACCCCAGTCAGCAGACAAATCCCAAGTTTTTTCATCATTTTT
>QMMS01000446.1 GCA_003647375.1 Deltaproteobacteria bacterium | reverse complement strand
GTTCAATCGTCTGCTGCTGCTGCTGTAGTTGCTGCATGGTGGTCTGAAGGTCGGTCATTGACTCGTCCAGGCCCCTCGAATATTTGGTGTATGGTTGCAGTGCGGCGCGCAGTATCGCGCTGGACACGTCGGCGGGTAGCAGGTTCTGCTGCACCATAGGCAACACGGTGCTGGCGTAGGCGCCGACGGATGCCATCATGTCGTTACGTGTCTGGCGTTCCTGGAACTCATCCTTACCGACCGTCGAGTCCGTCTCTATGTCAATACTGAAGTCCATCAGGAGGTCGTTGCGAAGCAATTGCAGCGTCTCGGGCTTGATGTGTAGCTGTGTCAGCCTTACCAGGTTCTCGTCGGTGAAGTGCGAGGCCAACAGCTGGCCCATGATGCGGAACATCTCCCGCACGGTGAAAGCGACCACGTCCCTCTTCCTGGACAGTCGTATGCCAACCCAACGGCCCTTCAGCTCTTGCGTGCCAACACCCTCTTTGGCATTGCTCACGCCCCGGACGATATCGGCGATGCCCAGGATCTCATCGACCTGCGCTTTGACGAACTGGATCTGTTCGGTCAGCTTGGCCAGCACCAGCACTTTCTCTTCCAGTGGCAGTGCGAACATCACCGAGTCGAAGCCGCCACCCTGGGTACGCTGTGCCAGGTTGGGTATAGGCAAAGACTCGCCGTCCTCCTGCTCAAAGATGTCACCCAGCTCCGGCAGACCCTTGTCATGCGCGCCGACGGCCTTGATCTGCTCGATCAGCGCCATCCTGCGCTCTTGCAGCCTGTTCAGCTCGCGGTCGTACGCCTCGATGTAATCGTAGTCTGGCTTGGGGACCAACTCGCCGGTCGGTACGTTCGTCATCATCGGCAATGGTATGGGGTAGAACTTCGCCAGACCCATCGGGTCGTCCTGGATCTCGATGGGTTCGGCCTCGTTCTTGGCTATGAACAGGACCTTCTTGTTGGCCCGGTCCCATACCTCGTACACGTCGTACGTCTTCTTCTTCCACGAGCTGACGTTGCCCGTGTCGTTCGGGTCCTTGGATGCCCGGACCGTACGCCCGAAGCGCGCCTTGATCTGGGCTTGGGTCATGCGGTGCCGGAAGTATATCCAGTCGCAGTCACGCCACGAGTTACAGGGCTCCCACCCGAACCTGTCCCAGGTCACATGTTCCCAGCTTATGTTCTGCTCGCCGATGCCATTGGTCTTCTTGTTCGCCATCTCCGCCTGCAGCATCTTCACGCCCTCGGTGCCCAGCTCGTAGGCTACGTCGGGTGGTATTGGCGCCTGCGGTACGGGTACCTGGATAATCTCCGAGTCCATCTTGACGCGGATAACACCCAGCCCGGGCGCGAGGAAGTCGTCCACCGTGCGGTGGAAGTTGTCATCGAATGACTGGTCGTCTACGAAGTGTACAATGCCGCGCTCCAGCACGTCGCTGGCCTGGCGGAACGTGTCGTTCTTCTCGTCGTTGGCGGGCCTGACGTCTGGCACCGGCTGGCTGGAGTATATGCCAGAGTGTTCAACCTGGACCACCGACCAGAGCAGCGGGACAAGCAGCTCATCCTCGTCGAAGTCGTCATTGAAGACCTCCTGCACGTCGCGTCCACGGTCGCGGTAAGCCCTGTGTGCCTTCTCCTCGTCCTTGATACGGCTCGACCATATCTTCTGCAGCTTAACCGCGTTCTGATCCAGGGTCTCATCCTCCGCACGCTCGGAGCTGGAAGAGAAGCTGTCTACTTGATTGGAGTTTTCGTTCATGCGTCACACGGGCAGTTGTTTGACTGAGTATACATCACTTTGCCCACCTTGACTTCCTCTTGGGCATCCTGGCCGGCATGACGGCTTTGATCTTGAACCCATGATCCAGTACACCCTCCGGTTTTTTCTTCTTGTGCGGCGGATTTGCCTCCCACAACTGCTCCAGGTACAGGCACAGGTTGGCAAAGCTGTCGACCCGGTGGTCCGCCTTGGCTGCCGGGAACCTTAGCATCTCATCAATCGTGTCGTCGCCGATGCTGGTAGGAGGCAGGTACACCTGCCCGGCGCTGACCATGGCCTGGGCTGGCCTGGCCATCGCGCTCTTGTCCGCGTTCCTGGACATCCATTCGAACATGGCATAGTGCCCGGTCAGGGCCATGGCCCGCTTGATGTACGGCTCGGATGCCCGGCGGATTACTCCCGACTCACTGATCACGGCCATCGGCTTGTGTATCGCTATCCAGGTCATGAGCTGGTCAATCCACACGTCCATGGTCACCTTGTCCACCCACTCGTCCAGCAGGTACAGCCTGGCCTGGGTATCAACACCCCACACCTGCATGGCGGTGGCGTCGGCGTCCTCGGCCTCGGTCACGGCTGGGTCGAAGGAGATGTACCTGTTGAGGGTGGCGGGCTCCTGGGTGTATGACCTGAACCACTCACGCTTGAAGTACAGGCCCTCTTCCAGGCTTGGGCGCTGCTGGTACAGGCTGGCCCATGACCGGGGGTTGACGCGCTTGTCGTCCCAGAAGTCCTCGGTAAACCACTCGGGCCACAGCATCTCGCCCACCTCGCGGCCTAGCGGGTCGTCGTCGCGCTCGCACTCGGCGGGCAGGCATAGCACGAACCACACGTTGCCGTCCCGGCCTGGCATGTACCCGCTCTCACCAGCGTACCCCTCGGGCAGTATTCGACCCATTGTCTCGTCCTCGTGCCACCTTGTACCGATACCCACCTCCCACGCGTTCGGCTTCTTGCGCGAGCGTGCGTCGTCGATGTATGCGTTCCATGTATCGTCCCGTATCGTGACACTGTCGGCCTCCTTGCGGCCCTTGGTGATGTCGTCCCATATTAGCCCATCGCACCTGAACCCGGTAATACCGGACAGGATGCCTGCACTCTTGTAGCTTGACTTGTTGAGTGTCTCCCAGTTGTCTGCGGCCCTGGTATTGGGGTCCACACCGAACCCGAACACGGCCCGATATGACGGGCTGGCGCATATCTGCCTTGAACGGCGGCCGTGTTTCTTGCAGATCACGTCGCCGTACCCCGTCAGGATGATCTCATGGCTCGGATGGTTGCCCATCTGCCAGGTAGGGAACACCACGCTTGCGTAGGTGGACTTGGCGCTGCCCGGGGGCAGCATCAGCATCACCCGGAGGCATACCTGCCTGGCGAACGGTGAGTCCGGGGTCCATGGATTGATGTGGCCCTCGTCGTCGATGCAGTAGTTCAGCTTGCGCTCGACCAGATCCTGGCAGGTGTCAAGGACGATCAGGTGGTGCGGCGCCAGCTCGGTCTCGACGATCGGATAGTCCAGGTCGTCGTCCTCTTCAGGGTCACCCAGGGGCACGCCCGGGATGTCAATGTACCGGGCGTAGTCAGTGAGTCGTTCGCTTGCCCTTCGCCTTAACAGCAGCATCGCTGCCGCTTGTTCCCTTGATAATTGAGGCAAGGTACTCGCTTGTGATGCTGTTTGGGTCGCCATCGAAGGGCTTCTCCTGGACGGTTATTGATTGCAGCCTGGCGTGGACATACGGACTCACGGCCTTCGCCGCATCCATACGCACATTCAGTGGTTGTTCTTCATCCTGGTATATCCCAGTCAGGAACTCGACGGGTGTCTGTCCTGTCTGCAGGCAATGGCGTAGTGCGCCAGACCTTGAGTTCTTTGACCCGGGCGGTCTTCCTGGCTTGCGTTTATTTTTAGTCATATAAAATACTATACCACATTGATCCGTATGGCTAACCAGTACCGTGGCCCCGCACCCCCGGCATATACCTCGCAGGCTCTAGTTTCGCGTCGGGTATCTTCACCTGGCCGAGGCACTTCAGGCGGGTGGCCCGGTCATCCGCTGCGTACATGTCGTACACCCTTGCACCGCCCTCGGTGCCCCTGTAGTGCAGGAACATATCCATCATGCCGTGC
>QMMS01000445.1 GCA_003647375.1 Deltaproteobacteria bacterium | reverse complement strand
TCCATGCGTAGAGGAACGAACAAATTGTTGCGCATGAATGGCACCTTGAGCCCGGAAAGCAGGTCGATGGGTATGGGCCAGCCGGAATTGAATTCGATGAACGGAAATTTGTAGAACTTGCTCAAGGATTTGCCGATTTCTTTTTTGGGTATTTTGAACTCCTTCATCAGGATTTGAGTAACCGGCATCTTCTGTTTTCTAGCGTCGACAATAGCCTTGTTGAGTTCTTTCTGGGTGATCAGGTGGTTTTCTAGTAGATGGTCGAATTTAGATACTTTTCCGGTGGCTATTCTTTTCTGATTGTAGAGGGCAATGCCGAATATCTTGGCCAACTCTTCCAGGGAACGCTCTTCCATCCCCGAAAACGGGATATCCTGCTTGTGGTTGATCAGCTGAATTACCCCGAGAAGATATTTCTGAAAGATGATGGGATGGGCCATGACCTGCTTGGTTTTGAACCCGGTTCTCAAATCCCAGCTGCCGTCAAATTCAAGGGATTTGTCTACAGCCGAAACCGCCGCACGGTCATAAACGTCTTCAATGTTGACTGACTTCTGTTTGAAGGCCGCATAACCGGCAATGCTGGCAGGAGACACAGGTATGCGTATCTCCTCCACTTCGTCACCAGATTTGAATCGGGACACCAGCTCACGTCTTACACCGTCAACGACATAGACAGTCATACGCTGTGCGTTGAATAGTGAAATGATATCATCGTGAAGGTCGATGAGTATTTCATCAAGATTGGTGGCTGAATTCAGTTTATTACCAATCTCCTGGAGACGTGTTCGGTATTCGACCTCTGTTTTGAGGTCCTGAACATTGTTGCTGGTGGTGTCGGAATCATTTGCCATAAGAAACACCTGTCGCCTTCATTAATTGCAATTTCACATAAAGATTGAATGAGAATACAATGCTCAATGCTTGTGCTTATAGTGAGTGTGGATCTTTTTTGCCCCCCCGCCAATCAAGAGGATGCCGATCAGGTAAAAGCAGAAACGGATGTACACAATCATGGACGCGAATTGTTCAATTTTTTCAATATCGGGCATCACCTGCGGAATTCTGTAGAACACACCGATACCCATCAACAGGAGCAGTGCTCCCCATATTAATTGAATGGTTCTCTTGTTATCAGACATATGGCGTATGTGGAAACAACTGTGCTGAAAGTGAAAGGCTACACCTGTCAATGCAAACGCCCGGGGACAATTTCCCGCTTGTAAAAAGGCATAGCCAATCGACAGTACAGAACCCCCGACAATCCCTTAACCCTATGGTTGCATAAACAATATGGCAAAGTAGAGATAATAAGTTGTAATAATAGCCGATATCATAGCAATAGCGCCATTTTCTGGATATCCCTCCAGGTGAATTCATCCGACTTCGCTCTTCGAGCTACGACGTGACAAGAAGGATGGCATCTATTTTGCCATATTATTTACCCTCCGGGAAAGCCGGAGAGCTTCAGATCCTGTGTTGCTGAGGGTTCGAAGTAAAAAAACTACGACTTCACCCTCAGACGCCTTGGCTCTGAAGCTCTCCGGCTTTTGCAACGATAGGGTTAATCCAATGGAACTATAGCGCAATTTTGCCTGTTGTGTCAAATTTTCATGCCATGACTCACACAACCAAGCATGTAACATGGGTCTTGATTGCTATATCAAATCATCATTATGACCTAAAGCACATGAAAAACTGATTAATTTTCAATATTATGCAGTTTGATATTCGTATCAAGGTTTTTCTGTACGGCTGTTTCTAATGAACACCTGATGTAAAGGAGCCCTCAAATACCGCCTTTCTCTTCTCCAGAAAAGCGGTCGTCCCCTCCTTTGCATCCGGACTGGACATGCACAAAGAAAAGGCCCCCACTTCAATCTGGCAACCGGTGACGATATCCACATTCATGCCGCGGTTAACGGCCTGTTTGGCTGCACGCAAGGAAACCCGGCCCCGGGACGCAATGGTTTGGGCGGTTTTCCGAACCTGGTCCATTAACGCATCCGCAGGACAGACACGGTTTACAAGGCCCAATGATTGCGCCTCTTCGGCTGCAATCATTTTTCCGGTAAAGATAAGTTCCTTGGCAGCATTCTGACCAATGAGCCTGGGAAGCCGCTGGGTCCCGCCGAAACCGGGGATAATGCCTAGGGTGATTTCCGGCAAACCGAATTTGGCATTTTCAGATGCATAGATGAAATCGCATGCCAAGGCAATTTCACTGCCCCCTCCCAAGGCAAAGCCATTCACAGCGGCTATAGCGGGGATGGACAGTTCCTCGAGCTTGAAAATGGCACCTTGCCCCCTTTCCGAAAACAGCTTGGCTTGTAAAGGATTGAACGTTGCCAGTTCGGAGATGTCGGCACCGGCAACAAAAGATTTATCCCCGGCACCGGTCAGAATCAACACCTTGATATCCTCATTGCCGGCTATGTTGTCCAATGCATCGGAAAGTTCATCGATCAGGGCGCCGTTTAGTGCATTCAAAGCCTTGGGGCGGTTAAATGTTATCAGGGCAATATTGTCCTGGACTTCATAAATGATATTTTCATAGGCCATGGTTTTTCTCCTTACTTGTGTTTTGTATTTGGTGTTTTGTATTTTGTGTTTGGTCTATGTTTCGGGTTGCAGGTTAAGCTCCCTACGGTCAGACAACAGACCACTGACGACAGACAACCGTCAGGTCAAGTCCTGATTAAAAGTTGTCACTTTTTTATAGATTTTTATCAACCTGTCTTCCAATTTGTTTTTCTAAAAATGAACATCGAACATCCAACGTCGAATGTGGTTTGTCAGCATATTGTATTCAGTTTTTATGGGCATTCAGCCATGCGTAACGGGCCAAAAGTTTGATGTTCAGTGTTCGACGTTGGACGTTCATTCGATCTGACCACTGACCACCGACCACGTTCTTACCCTCTTACCTTCTGATGTTCCGATCTTCCGCCTTTGAGGTTCTGTCCTCTGCCCTCTGGTCTCCGGCATGTCAGCTGTTGCTGCCCGGAACCTGATTGCTTCTGAGCAGGGCTGTCGGGTTGATCTCCTTGATATACTTTCGAATACCTTTAATAATCCCGTCGCACAGGTGATTCTGATACTGTTCATTGGTCAGGCGTTTGCACTCCCGAGAGTTGCTTATGAACGAGGTTTCCACCAGAATAGCCGGCATCTGTGCGCCCAGAAGAACATAAAAGGGGGCCTGCTTGACCCCTTTGTTTTTGATCCGGTTGTAGAACTTTTGCATGTGGCTGTTGAGGGACGTTTGGACACTGGTTGCCAGCCCTTTGGATTCATGAATCTTAGCGTTCTGCATAAGATCGTTCAGGATGGTTTCCAGGTCGCTGATATTCTTTGTGGAGGTCTGGTTTTCCAATGCCGCCACACGAATGGCCTCATCATCGGTGGCCAGGTTTAGAAAATAGGTCTCTATCCCGTACGCCCGGCGGTCCTTGACTGAATTTGTGTGGATGGAAATGAATAAATCCGCGTTCTTGGTGTTGGCAATGGCGGTCCGCTCCTCCAGAGATAAGTATCGATCCGTGCTTCGCGTCAGATAAACCGTGCAGTCGAGCTCCTGCTCAATCTTTTTTTTCAGCTTTTTGGCAATATCGAGGACAATGCGTTTTTCGTGAACACCTTTGTAATAGCCGGGCGCCCCGTAGTCTTTTCCGCCGTGCCCAGGGTCGATGACAATGGTTTTCACACCCAGGGCCAGCTGCTTCGCGAGTGCATTCGGACCGATTTTTCCTTTCGAACCTGTCTGGCCGGTGGTGCCCGTGCCTCGTTGAGCAACAGCCTGATCTTCCCCGCGAACATCAATAACAATCCTGAACGGGTTGGAGAGGTTGAAAATCTTGTAGTATTTATAGGATTTGATATCGATTACCACCCGGACCGAATCCGGCCGGTTCTGCCCGGCCC
>QMMS01000444.1 GCA_003647375.1 Deltaproteobacteria bacterium | reverse complement strand
TATCGTCCAAAGAACTCCCTCCAGCTAAGCTGGGATTGAACAGGAGGGCATTAGATCCTATGGGTGATATCTCCGCCTCCTTGGTCATCAGTTCGTATGGATCAATATTCTTAATTTCAGCCTCGGATACCATTGATTGGCACAATTGGTCCCGCAGCCACCGAAAACTGGAACCAGAAGAAAAAATTGCCATTGCCGACATGAACATGCCAGGAATGACATGGGTAAAAACATATGGCCTGGTTTTAGGATCAAGTAGAGGCTTTCCGGATGCGACGGCAATCCAGCTGGACGAACCGAGCGAATTATAGACCCTTCCCTCCTTATAGCTTCTGGCTCCCAGGGCCATGCAAGAATTATCAACTCCTCCTGCTACTACTTTCAGGTGCTGCGGAAGATTCAAGGCTTCCGAAGCCTCAGGTGTTAGTTCGCCGATCACATCGGTGGACGAAACAATATCAGGGAAAAGTTCCCTCGGAAGACCGCTTGCACCTATCAAAGCATCAGAATACCCCCAGTTGACCAAATCATAGACACCGCATCCAGATGCATATGAATAATCGGTAACCATATTGCCTGTCAGCTTATAGTTGATATAATCCTTTGTACCAATGATCTTGTGGACATTATTAAACATATCAGGCTCATTATCCCGATACCACATCATCTTGAATACTGAGTACAAAGGAGGAGGGAACCCATTACCGGTCATAAGGTACCATTCTTTTTCATCGACTTGATCAAAGAACGGTTTACTCTGTGCCTGGGCTCTTGAATCAGACCAGATAGGCGTTGCTTCCCGTAGAAGCTTTCCGCTGGAATCCAGAGGAACGACACCCAAACTGTGGCCGGATATTCCACAGCAACAAATCTCATCTTTTTCAACGGGCGCATCCTTGAGCAGGCGATTGGTACTCTTAACCACAGCGTCCCACCAGTCTTCCGGGCGCTGCTCGTGCCATCCCGTAGCCGGATATCGTGTGGGATAGGAAACAAAATTTTCTGATAGACACCTGCCGCTAGCATCATACAATGATGCCTTATTACCGCCGGTTCCCAAATCGTAGGCAATGATGAAAGGGCCTTTCATATGTGTCTCCTTTATATAAATTGGTTCTTAATCAAAATACGATGGTATCACCTGGATATTTTTCTGCTTGCTCAAGTATTTTTTTTCCTGAGTCATAGCCGATCCCAAAACGGCGTGCGCCACGACGATACATTTCCAGTAGCGTTTCCAACCCGCGGACATCACCCGCTGCCTTAATTTTTATCTTCCCTTGTGTGAAAGAATGGATCAAAGAAACATTTTCCAGGGTTGCGCCGGTAGGCGCCCAGCCGGTGGCTGTCTTCACAAATGCGGCCCCTGCTTCCATGGACAGTTCGCATCCTGCGCGAATTTCTTCACGGGTGAGATAATGACATTCAAGAACAACCTTCACTGGAATACTACCGGCAACCGCAACAATTGACTGAATATCTTCCCTCACATATTCATGGCTTCCAGATCGAAGTTTACCGATATTGATTACCATATCCAACTCTCTGCAACCCAGGTCGATCAGTTCCTTGGCCTCGCAAGATTTCGTGTTCATCGTGGCACCACCGGAAGGAAAGCCGACAACGCCTCCAATGACTACTTTTTCATCACCAATCAACTGCCTCAAGAAATGTGTTTGGGATGGCAAGGTGAATACCGCTTTACATTGATAGCGGATTGCCAATTCAGCGACTTGCCGCACATCTTCTTCAGTGTGCTGGACCTGCACGACACTGAGGTCCATCATCTGGGCTAACTCAACAATGTTTAAATCCATATTTCTTTTTATTGTCCTTGTCTATAAAGCGAGATTATAGATTGTTTTTACCTGTTCTCTATCAATTGGCGGCCGACTATTGAGTTTACCGTCAGGACCGAAGCTGATCCGTACGACATCGTCAACCATGGCATCAATATCATCGCCAGAAATTTGAAGATCCGACAAGCGTGTGGGGACACCAATTCCCTTTAAAAATGAGTCAAATTGATCGATAGCCGATTGAGCCACAGCATCGGGATCTTTACCATTGACGTCCATTCCAAGGATTCGATCAGCGAACTGAACATATCTTTCAATACGGTATTCATATAAATGTTTCATCCAGGCAACCATCACAATCGCTAAAGATGCGCCGTGGGTAACATCGTGTCTTGCTGATAGAACGTGTCCCAGTTGATGCATCGGCGCCCACCCGCCGACCCCGGCCGCAAACCATCCATTCCAGGCAAGGACGCTGGTCCATTGAAGGTGAGCCCGAATTTTTACATTATTAGGGTCCTCTAGGGCCTTGCCTACATTCTCCATTATTGTGGTTATCACACCTTCCAAAAAGCGATCTTGCAGGGGGGTATCATCCACACCATTCAAATATGTTTCCATGGCGTGTGAGATGGTATCCGCTGCCCCGCAGGCTGTTTGATATGGCGGAAGACTGCAGGTGAGTGAAGGATCGACAATGGACACCGTGGGATATAAACATTCGGCAAACACATATGATTTTTCCCTGGTTCTCTCATTTGTTACTACCGCGCCACAATTCATCTCGCTGCTGGTTGCAGGTAGGGTTGGCACCATTAAGAGCGGCAGCGCTTTTTCAGGTGGCTCAGCGACCTCCTCATCATGACGACTGACGATCATTTCCCATAGATCCCCCTGGTAATGAACACCCGCGGCCGTGATCTTGGCAACATCCATTGCACTTCCGCCACCGACTGCAATTACAACGTCCACATCTTCGTCCTTACACTTGCGGACAGCGGCATCTACTTGACCCATCAGCGGATTGGCGGTTACCTCGTAAAAGGGAACAACACCCAGACCGGCCGCAGTCAACATGGATTCGACGCTTTTAAGTAAATCTATGAAAAAATCGTGTTCATGGTAAGATACCACCATTGCCTTTTTACCAAGTTTGGCAGCTTCCTCCCCGGTCTTTGAGACTTCACCGGGCCCGAAAATGATCTTTACAGGATTGTATAATTCAAAATTTTCCATGCCATTCTCCCCTTTCATTAAATTGGGTGTTTTAAACTAGATTGCTATGCACATCCTTTACAATCTTAGCTGTTCGAGCCATTGATTTGTGATAGGCTCCACGAACTTACTCCCCGGCAAACTCAAGCGCAAGCCTCCGTCCAAGTGATAGTCTCTCTTCGATGGCATCATAGAGCCCCTCATATACCTCACTATACATCGAGTCATAAAAAGTTGCCGCTTTTTCTTCCGGGGCATACGTTGTTACCTCTGGCGCCATCGCCTTGCCGGCCGAAGTCACATCTTCATATATGCCAACACCTGCCGCCGCACACATGGCTGCCCCCACTGCATTGGTATCTGCAATCGATACCGCATCAAGCGGTCTGTTGAATACGTTTGCAAGGGTTTGATTCCAGATGGAATTGGATCCACCGTATGTGATCAAACGCTCCAGCGTATCTGAAGAATCTTTCGCCATCAGGTCGCTCTCCCTTTTAGCCTCATAGGCGAGTCCTTCAATAATGGCTCTGAGCATATGACCTTTGCCATGGTCTTCGGCAAGCCCCAGCAAAGCCCCTCTTGCATCCATATTCCAATAAGGGGCGCCTGCTCCCCCCAAAAAAGGGATCATTATGAGCCCCAAATTTCCAACCGGTGCCCCGGCGGTCATCTGTTGAATGGTGTCCCATTTGTTGTCTTTAATGTTATTCGGAGATCCTTCAAAACTGTCATTAAACCATTTGGCCAGTGCGGAAACACCGCTATAAATGGAATTTTCCATTATATAATCGCCGCTTGGACTGATTTCCACAAAATAATTCGGGTATCGCAATGCCGGGATTTCGGCTACCAGGGTTTCACATGTACAAGCGGTTCCGCCATTTACAGATAAGGTTCCGCTTTCAAATTG
>QMMS01000443.1 GCA_003647375.1 Deltaproteobacteria bacterium | reverse complement strand
TGTTTGAATGATCACATTGGGTTGGAAGTAGCCGGCACATGTTGAAGAAAAAAAAGATAATCATACCCGGTCTGGTCGTTATTCTTCTGGTGGGCATCGCTGCCGCTGTGATCTATTTTTTCGATCTCAACAGGTTCAAGCCTCTCATCAGTCGAACGGTCAAGCATTACACCGGCCGCGAACTGACCATCAACGGGGATATCCGACTTCTGGAGCTATGGCCCCCTACCCTTATGGCGGAAGATATCGCTTTTCAGAATGCCTCCTGGGGATCCAAACCGCACATGGTGCGGGTTAAACAGGCGGCATTTTCCGTATCTCTTAAATCCATTCTGCGTGGTGAATTCCGTTTTTCCCACATTCGACTTCAGGGACCTGAAGTTCTTTTGGAATTCAACCAGGCAGGCGTGTCGAATTTTCTGTTCGACATCCCTGAAACAGAGGAGGAGGTTGCCGTTCCGGTTCTGGCCTTTAACGACATTTTGATTCAAAACGGTTATTTTGAATACAACGATCAAAGGTGGGACCTGTATGCCTCCGTCCGTGTGGACGACCTGCAAGCCGACATCTCCGGTCTGGACAAATCCATACAAATCCTGTTTGAAGGCAATTTCAGAGACTTGCCGTGCTCATTGGATGGCAGCATCGGCCCCATCATAGCCTGGATACAGCCCGGTTTTATCCTGCCTGTGGATCTAAGCGGTCGTCTGGGCGGCGCCTCGGCCCAACTGAAGGGTGACATCCGGGATCCGGTGCATCTGAAAGACATCTCCCTTCACTTCACGGCTGACGGACCCTCGACCCGTGAAATGGCCGGCCTGGTAGGTAGGGGATCTGTCCCCGATCTAGGGGCTTTCACGGTCAAAGCAGAATTGACCGACCGACCGGGACGACTCGCCATCGACAAGCTGGCCGTACAGATCGGAGCCCCTGACCTGGTATCCTTCTCTATCGCCGGCATGGTCGGCGACCTTATCGCAATGAAGGGTTTTGATCTGGACCTCGGCATACAGACACGAGACACTGGCAACCTGATGCACCTGGCAGGCGTGCCGCCCCCCCCTTTCAAAGCCCCCCTCACGGCAAGAGTCACTTTTTCAGATACTGCCAAAAACCAGTACAGCCTTGATGACTTTGTTGTCAGCATGGGGGACAGAACCATCCAGGGCCAAATGGATCTGGACCTCACCCGGGCGCATCCTGTGCTTGAAATGCAGCTTCAATCGGAAAATACCACCTTGGGCCCCTTGGCCCTCAAAACCCGCATGAGCGGATCCCTGGACAGGGTCAGTGTTGAGCACCTGGAACTGCATATGGGGCACGACAACCTATTCAAGGCGTTTGTCAACGGCACTGTGGGCAACGTAAGCCCCCTTGAGGACCTCCATCTCAACTTTCACATTTTAGGAAAGGATCTGGCCCATCTGCAGAAGCTCACCAATCGACCGCTGCCAGTACAAGGGCCGTACGCCATATCAGGCACCCTCTTGATGGCGGGTCACAAGGCAATCCACGTACCCGAGCTCAAGATCATTCTAGGTAAAAACAGTATCAACGGCTCCCTGGGGCTCGAAATGAACCACGAGTATCCAATGCTGCACGTCAATCTCTTCTCCAGCCGGCTGAACCTTGAGCAACTGTTGGCTCCAAAGATATTACCTGACAACCTGCACAAGAACCTGTCTTCGGTGGGCCCCTCCCGGCTTGAGTTCGAGCTGTCCGGCCCCATTGAGCACCCCACGCTGGAAAGAATCAATTTGCAAACCCAGGTTGAAAATCTGGCAAAGCTTAATCTCAAGGGCTCCATCAAGAACCTGCTGACCATGACAGGGGCCGATCTGCACCTTGCCGTCAAGGGAACCGACTTGACTAACCTTGCGAAAGTGGTCGGCCAAGACATTCCATTCAAAGGACCGTATTCCCTTTCGGGTAAACTGCTCAGACCTGACAAGACCGCTTTTCACATCGAAAATGTGAAAATATCAGCTGCTGCAAACAATTTTCATGGCCGATCCGTCATCAAACGCTCCAAGTCAAATATTGTTGCATCTGTGTACCTCGGCACGAAAAATATCTCCCTGGAAGCACTGAATGAGGGACAAAGCGCCGTTTTGGACAGGCTGAAGTTAAAAAAAGATTTGGGTCCCCTGGAGATCAAGGCCAGCGCTGTATTATCCGCTACCGGCCATCGTCTTCAAAATTTTGATCTGGCGTTTGGGAAAGATGAATTCATTCGCATGCACATAAACGGATCAATGGGCAACCTAACGGGCATGCAGGGTATGCACTTTAAGTTTCAGGCATCAGGCAGGAACATTTCCAGCATCGAGTCCATTGCCGGCCGAAGGATCCCCCTGAAGGGTGCCTATGCGCTGTCCGGTGAAATCTCCGGGCATGCGCCCCACAACATCTTGCTGCGCAAGCTTGACCTCATGCTGGCCCGTAACCATTTTACGGGGAGGGCGGACCTCAATCTGGCCGGCGAGCACCCGGTGGTGGATTCGGAAATTTTAGCCGACCATTTCTCCCTGGTCCCCATCATGCTTGAGGAAATCGACCCGTTGAAAAATATTCCCGACATGGGACCGCTCAAGCTGGCCTTCACACTTTCAGAGGCGAGCGGCGTGCCGGCCATAACACACCTGGAGCTCCGCCTGGGCAGAGAAAGCACCATCGCCGTCATGTTGCGTGGAAGCATTGGAAACCTGGATCCACTTGGTGAAGTAACCCTCGATTTTACCATCGACAGCCAAGACCTTTCCATTCTCAACAACGCGTACGGCAGTGGATTTATCAAAGGCAAACCGTTCCATGCCATGGGCCGGCTCAATGACCCCCGATTGGAAAAAATCACCGTCACCTCCTTTGAAGCGAGCTATGGCGACAGCAATCTCTCCGGAGCCGCCTCCCTGGACCTGTCTCTTGACCGCCCTAAAATGAACGCAGCCCTTTCATCAAAAAAAATGGACTTGCGCCCGCTTATAAAAATTTTCGGAAAGAGCGACCGCCTCCCCCAGATGCCATCCAGGTCGGCCACGCCCAAGGACCGTGTTTTTTCCAGGGAGCCCTTTAATCTAACCGCCCTCCATCTTTTAGATATCACTGTAGCCTTTCAGGCCAGGGAGCTGCTTCTTCAAAATATCGCCGTCAACGATGTTGAAATCAGCCTGCAGCTCAGTAAAGGCGATTTGAATGTAGACCCCTTGAAATTCAGCATAGGAGGAG
The DNA here is from genome assembly GCA_003647375.1 of Deltaproteobacteria bacterium. Next base: position 703 of record QMMS01000443.1, on the reverse strand, counting down.
GAACGGCCGAGGGCACATTTGTCCTGCAGGCCAGCAAGTCCCCCCTGTTCATGGCCACCAGCCTGGCCGTTCATCACTTCGATATCGGCCCCATGCTCGAACAGCTGGATCAGGAAAGCACCCTCCAGGGAACCTTGAACACATCCATCTACCTGCACGGCAGCGGCAACTCCGTGGCCGCTCTGATGGTGGGACTCGACGGAAAAGTGCATTTGGACATCCATGACGGCCGGATCGAAAGCCGACAACTGGCCCTTTTGGAAAGATACCTGGGCAGCAACATTCTGGATCTGATCAATCCGTTTATCAAACATCCCCCGCACACCGCCATCAACTGTCTCATCACCACCGCCACCATCAGGGACGGACTGGCCGACTTCAAGATGATTCTCGACACCGAACAGACGGCCCTGGCATCGGCCGGTACCATCGATCTAAAAACATAACGCCTCAATATCGGCATCAAACCCTCCCCTAAAAAAGGCTTTGGGGACGTGCATGTCGGCTATATCAGTTTTTCCCTCAAGGAGCTGTCACAACCATTTGGCCTGGGGGGGACCCTTAAGAGGCCGCACCTTATCCTGGATCCAACCCGCACCGTCTTTACCGCGGCGAAATTTTCCGGTGCCGTATTACTGGGGCCAGTGGGCATTACCCTCTTTTTCTCGGATATCTCATTGGGGAAAAAGAATATATGTGAGGA
>QMMS01000442.1 GCA_003647375.1 Deltaproteobacteria bacterium | reverse complement strand
TGGTGGCATCCGCTACCTGCACATTTTTGTTCAGGCAGATTTTTCTGACCATTCCCGAGGAATGGTGCGAGGCTGCTAAAATGGATGGCGCTTCTCCCATGATATTTTTCAGAAAAATCCTGCTCCCACTTTCAAAAACCAATATTGCAGCCCTGGTTGTGATTGAATTTGTTTATGGCTGGAACCAGTATCTGTGGCCACTTCTGATAACGACCAACCCGAAGATGATGACAGCGGTTATCGGCCTGAAGAACCTGATTCCCCAGGCCGATGACCTGCCCTACTGGAACGTGGCCCTGGCCGGAGCGCTGATCGTTATGCTGCCACCGATTCTGGTTGTTTTGATGATGCAGCGCTGGTTTGTCAAGGGATTGGTGGACACGGAGAAATAAACCTGTTTGGGATTGCCGATCTTACCGCATCTACGGCGTCAGATGCCATACCGCATAGTTCACTATTTGGTCTTCGCTCTTCGAGCTACGCCCCAACAAGAGCGAAACAGCATCTTCTCCCGCGGGGCGGGATTTCGCTATGCTCAACTTGCTTAGTTGCGGCAACCTCGATAATCGCTCAGCTTAGGATAAACTTTCAATTATATCTAACGCAACAGGCCTGACATCTTATGTGACCGGCAGAGAAAAGGGCCTTTGTCTGGAAAACGGTACCGGGTTTCAGGAAACAAGGATGTCGGCCATTTCGGCAAACCCGTACCCGCCGGGTTCTGTCGTGATCCACGCGGGTTCCGATTCCAGGCGCCCCTTGAAGTCAAGGATGTTGGCAACGCCCACGGAATGTGGAAAAAATGCGAACATGGGACAGTCATTGGGTGAGTCGCCGATATAGAGAACCTGATCTTTGAGCAATTCAAGTGACAGATTAAAAACCTCATCAAGAAGCATTTGGCTCATGGTCAGTTTGTCATAGTTTCCAAACCAGCCGTTAACATGGATGGAGCTTTCCTTCGCCTGAGCTCCGGCCTGTTTGAAAATTTGAACAATATTATCGATGGCTTCCGCCGACAAGGGCGGAACATCTTCACAAAAATCGATGGCCAGGTCTGCTTCACGGTAGGCCTGGTCTGCAGACACCTGGCTTCCAGGAACCTGTTTCAATATTTCCTCTTTCAATCTGCTAAGCTTTTTTTGATCCTGCCGTCGTGCTTCTTTTGACTTGAAATAGCGTCGGATCATTTTCTTTTTTTCAGTGTCGTAGCGAAAATAGAACGCGCCGTTTTCACCCACCAGACCTGCCACCGGCCACATTCGGGCTATATGATCACACCAACCAGCCGGTCGTCCCGTGATGGGGATAACATGAATGTTATTTTGCTGCAGTTTTTCCATGGCCGAAAAAGCAATAGCCGGCAAGCGTCCATGGACCGTCAAGGTATCGTCGATATCTGTGAGAACGTACTGAATTTGCGATTTTTCCCGTGATGGGAATTCTTTAATAGGTTTCATGATTTCATTTTCGACTATCTTCGAATGATGGTCAATATTTTTTTGACTTTACCAGGAATTGTGGGCTAATGAGATATTAAACCTGAAGTGATAAATAGAAATTCATCGACAGGAGAAGATAAATGACAACTCAATTAATCGCTGCCATGGAAAAGGCGATCCACGAGATCAATAAATGGCCTGAAAAATCCGTACAATTATTCCATCACAACGATTCGGACGGGCTGACTTCCGGTGCCATTCTGACCCGTACATTTGAACGTAAAGGCTTTGACGTCAAGCGTTTCTGTCTTGAAAAACCCTACCCGGCCGTCTTGAAAAAGGTGTTCCATCAGGAGGGGAAGCTGATTGTCTTTACCGATTTTGCCGGGAGGATCGCACCGATGATATCGGACCTGAACAACGGGAAAAATCTTACCCTGATTTTGGATCACCACAAGGCCAACCCATCCACCGATCCCATGGTGCACAACCTGGATCCGGAGCTTTTCGGTCTGAAAGGCGATCTGGACATCACAGCGTCCACCACCTGTTACCTTTTCGCAAAAACCATGGACCCTGCAAACCGGGATCTGGCCTATATTGCCACCATCGGCGCCGTGGGAGATCATTTTTTTTTAAACGGCCGTCTGGCCACCCAGAACCGGGAGGTGGCACTCGAGACCCAAAGGCAGGGGCTGCTGGAGATCAGGGAGCATGACAAGGGGGAAGACTATATTTTGCTGACCCCCAAAGGCCCAATGCCCTGTGACGAGCTGGGTTTTTATCTGGATACGCTGGGTGCTGCAGGTTACTACCGGGAGGGCCCGGACATGGGAATAAAAGTCTGCCTGGAAGGGACAACACCGGAATCGGATCAAATGCTGGAACAACTGCGCGACATCCAAACAAGAATTTTCAAGGACCAGATTAAAAGAATCCGACAGGGGGATATCAAGCAGACGGAGCATATTCAATGGTTTCATGTGCAGGAGAGATTCAATCCCATGGGGGTCAAGATGATCGGGGCTTTTTGTGATACGTATAAGGACACTGAAGGATTCGACGAACATAAATACATCGCCGGGTTCCAGGTTATCCCCAACAAAATACCCGGTTTCGGTCCCATCACCTTTGATGAGGTGAAAATTTCCATGCGGGCACCCGTCTTTGTGCAGAATGAGATACGGGCTGGTCGTATACCGGGGCTGGACACGTTCCTTCCCGAGGCAACCGGCAATCTCGGGGGCTTTTCCGATGCCTGTCACAGTCTTACCGCTGCAACGACCCTGGCCATCGGTAAAGAGGAAGCGCTCATCGCAGAAATGGAAAAAATTTTAACAAAAGAATAATTTCAAAGAATGTAGGCTATCGGCTGCTAGGCTATTAGCGGCTAATGGCCTATCGTCCAAAGACTGCTACTTAACACTTAAAACCTAACACCTAAAACCAATATCAAGGAGCCAATCATGGGAAAAGGTACGGCATTTGGAAAAACAATTTTTATCGGTGACCAGTTTGTTCTACGGGAAGTTCCGGCCATTCTTGCGGCACTGCCGTTTGTAACGGAAGCCGTGGTGGAGCGGGCAGACGGCCAGGGGTGGGCACTGGAAGACAACCGCATGGAAGTTCCGGGCTACAAAGAGAAAAAGAAACACCAACAGGTGGACTCCATCAACCACATCCTGGAGGTAATGGAGATAGATGTACAAAACACACCCATCAAGATCACCTATGGCGGGGATCTTCTTGCCGGCAGTGGCGTGGGTGCCAGTGCGGCCAGCTGTGTCTCGTTGGCCCGGGCTCTCAACGACGAATTTAATCTGAACTATTCCATCGAACAGATCAATAATGTGGGCTGGGAAGGTGAATTTGCCTATCACGGCATTCCCAGCGGTGTTGACAACACAGCCTCAACCTATGGCGGTTTAATAAAATACTGGATCAAAGATAAGGAAAAACATTTCGAGCAGATCAAGGTGGAAAAGCCGGTCCTGCTGGTATTGGGGAACAGCGGCATAACGGCTGACACCTCCAAAATGGACACCTTTGTTGAAAAGGAAATTGAACGCGATCCGGATCTGTTTGCATCGCGTCTTGACACCATCATAAGCCAGGGAGTTGAGATGAAAAAGGCGTTCGAAACATGTGATCTTAAAAAGGTGGGTGAAATCATGACCGCCAACCACAAGATTCTTATCGACATGGATCTTTCCCATGAAATCCTGGTGGGTCTTTGCGATCGTGCTATTTCCCTGGGGGCTTTCGGCGCAAAGGTAACCGGCGGGGGACGGGGTGGATACATGTCTGCGATCGTACCCGACAAGGAAACCCAGGAAAAAATTGCCACCTCCTTTATCGCGGATGGATACCAGACCATTAAGGCTGAAATCGGTAGGTGAATGGGCCTGTGTTTTTGAAGAACCCCGCAGCAAGCTGCGAGGAATCTTTGACCGGAAGGAATTCTGTCTAATTCTGATTCGCTCACTAAC
>QMMS01000441.1 GCA_003647375.1 Deltaproteobacteria bacterium | reverse complement strand
TGCTTCCAGAGCAACTTTGGCGCGTAATCCAAATTGAATTGTGCCGCTGATTTGCTTTCCCTTGGGAGCGATATGTTCGATTCTGGCCTCAAAAGATCGGTTTTCAATGGCACCTATGGTGAGAATGAGGGGCATGTCCCGGTGGAGTTTTCCGACTTCGGTTTCATCTACATTACCCTCGAAAATCATATCCGTCATGTCCGCAACAACGGCAATTGTCGTGCCCGATGACTGGGTACTGGTTTCTACCACAAGGCTGCCTTCCTTCACCGGCACTTCAAGGACCGAACCATCGATGGTGGCGCGGATCAAAGTATTGCTTTTATCTCTGGTGCCTGGTGTAATACCTTCCTGGATCAACTGTAGATTGTTTTGCGCGGCCGCTAATTCTTCCAAGGCTTGTTTGTGCTCTATTTCAGCTTTTTGGTATTCTTCTTCTGTTTCGTCCACTGTTTCAGCACGCACCATCTGATAATACGTCTCTGTCTTGTCATATTCCTCACGGGCTATAGAGAGCAGCAGAATTGTATTCTGAAACGAGGATTCCGGGATAATCTTTTTGGCTATGAGCTCTTTGTCCCGATCATATGTGTTCTGGGCATCTTGAAGACTCAATTTCGCCTGATTGAGATCTTTCTCTGCCAGATGCAATTTGATCAGATTTGGTGACTTTTTTTGGGTCAACAGATTACCACCTTTTATGGATGCTTCATATCGCCGTTTGACGCGCTCAAAAGTCTTGTCCGCGTCTTCCAATGCAATGGTTGCTTTTTTAACCCGAGCCCCGGCTTCATTGACGCGAACCAGGTTGGGTACCAGTAAAAGTCTTGCCAGTACCTGGCCCTTTTTTACGGAATCGCCGGATTCCACCATGATTTCATCGACAATTCCTGAAAGCTGAGCCTTGATTTCAACCTCCCGTCGGGCGACGATGCTTCCCGTAACCACGGTTTTTTTCACGATATCCATCACTACAGGCGAAACCGTTTTTACTGGAGCAGTTTTCGGTCTGGACTTTACATATAGAAAAGCAAGCGTTCCTATAAATATCAGGATAAACAGGATGACGATAAGTATGCGAAAAAATTTTCTCATAAGGTTATCTTTCCTACGGTTCAATTCGAATCCCCTATCGTAGTGCTTCCACGGGTTTATCTTGTACCGCGCGGTATGCAGGTATCAAGCCTGCCAATGTGCCTGCTATCGTCAGGACGGCAAGGGCCAGCAGGGCGGCGGCAAAATCAATGCTGGGATCTTGAAACATCTGGGCATCTATTTTCAGAATATGAATCAAGCGGCCAACACCCTCCAACACGGCAACACCACAAACCAGAGATAGATATCCCGGAATGGAAGTAAGCAGCAGTGCTTCCATCAACACCTGGCTGATTACGGAAAAGGGTGTAGCGCCAACGGTGCGTTTGATCCCGATTTCCCGGGTTCGTTCTTTGACGGCTATCAACATAATATTGGAAACACCGATAATACCTGCAATGAGCGTAAAAATACCTACAAACCAAACGATAAATCTGATGCCCACAAAAAGATCGGCAATTTTCTGGAATTCGTCTTCCATATTCCAGGAACCAAACGCGCGTTCATCCTCCGGCGCGACGGCATGTCTGCCGGCCAGGACCCGGATGACCTCATCCCGTACAACAGAGGCTTTGACCTGGGGTTGGGATGTGATGGAAAACCATCCAACGACATCACCCCAGTTAAATACCCGCTGAAAGGTCGATAAGGGCAGGAAAACAGCCTTGGCTTCCTCTTCATAGTCCTCATCATTCCTGCTTGGCAACCGATACACGCCAATAACTTTAAAATTGATGTTATTGATGCTGATGTAAGTCCCTATGGGAGATTCTTCCTTTTCAAAAAGAAGTTTGATTGTTTCTTCCCCTATGACAGCCACCTTTCGTCGTTCGGCCAAATCCAGACGATTCAGAAAGCGACCGGAAATCATCTGAAGCAATCGAATATTCTGTACTTCCGGATGATCACCATAGATGGTCAGAGTTGCGGTCCGATCCCCGTGGGTAACATTGTTGCTACCATCTCCTCCACGTTTTCGACCCCGAGGTGCAAGGGAGGAAACACCCGGAACCATGCGCCGGATGACTTCGGTGTCTTCATTTGTAAATTTAAAGCGCCTGCCGATGGGGAATCCCTTGTAGGGTTTGGTTGTAAGCCGCGGCCAGATGAATACACTGTTGGTGGCGTAACCGCTGAATTCGGAATAAGCGCCTTTTTGGAGGCCGTGACCGGTGCCAATCATGATGACAAGCATAAAGAGGCCCCAGAAAACACCAAAGGCCGTCAGCAGCGAACGGAGACGGTTTTGCCGAACCGTGTACAGGATTTCCTGCCAGATGTCTATTTCAAAACGGATCATTTTACTTATCATTCCAGTAGAAAAACCTGGTTTTTAAATCAGGTAAGGTTCATTTGGCTATGCCAATGGCAATAACTATTGAAATCCGAAGCACGAAATTCGAAATACTAAACAATATCGAATGACATAAATTCAAATGATCAAAACCAACCGTATAACGTTCAAACCCATGGGCTAGGTTTGGGCTTTTTGAACATTCGATATTTGGATTTGTTTCGTATTTCGATATTCGTATTTAGAGTTTGTCACACTCGAATTTGCCCAGTAGTAAACAGCATAAGGGTTTTTAAGCATTATCAAGTCCTCTGGACCCGTTTTTCTACTCATCATGCAGCGCTTCCACCGGCCGGATACTTGCAGCCCGCCGAGCCGGAAAAAGTCCTGCCAACGTACCGGACAGGACCAGTAGAAATACCGCACCAAAGGCGGTTGACAGGTTCACTTCGGGATTTTGAAAGTAGGTTACACCCTGAATTGCATGCGCCATGATCTCCAATGCAGCAATGCCGGCTACCAGACCGAGATAGCCAAAGAAAAAAGTGATGATAATCGCCTCTGTTACAATCAGGTCTATGATGGACCCGGGTGAGGCACCGATGGCTTTGCGGATACCGATTTCCCGAGTCCGCTCCTTTACTGTGATCAACATGATGTTGCTGACACCGACAATGCCTGCCACGATGGAACCGATGCCGATGATCCATATAAACATGCGTATATTGGCAAAAAGACGCATATATTTTTGAAATGATACCAGGGTATTACGCATGAACAACGCACGGTGGTCCTCCACGTTGAATCGATGACGTTGTGCAAGTCGTTTTCTTACCGCGCTCTCAACAGCTTCCGGAAATTGCGATGCACCTCTGTCTATCGTCAATACAAGATTGTGGATGCGGTCATTCCGGCTGAACAGGTGCTGCATGGTGCTGATGGGGATATATACACGATCCAGTTGCCATTCATCGCCTTCATCTGTGAACACCCCCACGATTTGAAATGCGATGTTTTTTATGAGCACATATTGCCCTACGGCAGGACCGGATGGAAAGAGCTCCTGCTTTGTTTTAGTCCCGATAATGACAACTTTGCGTTGCCTTGCTTCATCCATTGCATTGATCAGGCGTCCGTCGGTAGCCTTGAGCATTTCAATGGCTGTGTATTCAGGATGGATTCCCACAACCGGAAATTTTCCGGCAAGGGATTTGTAACGAACCGTTGTGTTACGACCCAGGTAGTATCGCGCAGCTATTTTCTCCCGTCCCTTGATGGACTGTTTCAGATCGTCGTAATCATCGGTTTTGAATCGTATCCGTCGTCCCTGCCTTAATCCCTGGTATGGCATAGACGTCTGGCCACTCCTGACCCACAAGCTGTTGACAGCATCTTCCGAGAATGTGTTGCGAACACCGTTTTCCAGGCCGTATCCCGATCCCAGAAGGACAATGAGCATGAAAATACCCCATGAAACGGCAAATCCGGTCAGAAGCGTCCGCAAGCTGTTTTTTCTGAGATTATGGAAAATTTCCCGTAGTTTATCCTG
>QMMS01000440.1 GCA_003647375.1 Deltaproteobacteria bacterium | reverse complement strand
TTCTGCATAACGTTTATCAATATCATTGCAGGCTCCAATATATAGCCCTCCTGATTTCAATCTGAGTAAGTATACGAATGCAAACATAAGGTATGATTTGCCTCTCGACAAGTCTCTCGACTTCGCTCGAAACCATTTCGACTCACATTATTCTACGGTCGGAGACCTTGAGCAAGAAAAGGGTACCCCCGATTTATCGATGGGTACCCTTTACGCGTCGAAATGGCTCCCTGGGTAGGACTTGAACCTACGACCTAGTGGTTAACAGCCACCCGCTCTGCCGATTGAGCTACCAGGGAATATTTTTTGGCGGAACAAATGAAGCCTTGATATTTATTCCGTGCCCGGGAAATTGTCAAGAAAAAAAATAGATCTGATCGTTTGTTCGATCATTCTGTTTTCGATACGTAACGCATCAGAAAAAAATATGGTATCCCCTTTTCGGAGTAACCAAAACGTTATTTTGACAAATACTGTGAAACTTGAATACAAATCAGCATTTGTGATATAGGATACACATCCAAAAAGGAGAAGGAGAAAGACATGGCGGAAAAAGGTTTTCAAGATTACTACCCCGACGATTTTGCTATCTGCTACGGCTGCGGAAGACTGAATGAACACGGTCACCAAATCAAGAGTTACTGGGATGGAGACGAAACCGTCTGCCGGTATCAGCCCGAGCCCTACCACACCGGTGCACAGAATTTTGTGTATGGCGGGTTGGTTGCTTCCCTGATCGATTGTCATGCTACCGGAACGGCTTCGGCGGCAAAACACAGACAGGATGGAAAAGATATCGAAACCGAACCCCTGGCCCGCTTTGTCACGGCATCCCTGCATGTCGATTATCTGGCCCCCGTACATATCGATAAAGAAATCCTGCTGCGAGGTAGAATTGACGAGATCAAAGGCCGCAAGATCGTGGTTTCCATTGATTTATTTTCCAAAGAGACCCTTTGTGCCAAAGGAAAGGTTGTTGCCATCCAGATCCCGGATGATTATCTGGCCAAGTACAAATAAAATCGTTTTACGATTTTATGAAACGCGACAAGCCGCTCCTATCAGCGAATTGCATTGGGAATAGATTCCTTAATTAAGGCGTATCAATGAATACGGTTGACAGACTTCTATTTTTTTTCTAAATAATCTTTATACGTTGTACAGAATTTTCTCTCACGCCTCATTGGCAGCTTGGCATGACTTGTGTTCAGTCCAATCACAGTTTTTTATACCTGCACGTGATATTTTCAGATTATAGAGCGTTAATTGTCTCAATTTTTTACTTTTTGCATGTTTGATTTCTTAACAACCTAACATTTCTGGGAGGAGGTAACACTTATGTCGACAAAAAGAATACACCCCGGTGTTGAACAAATGAAAAAATCCCTTACAGACGGCAAGTGCTCACGGCGTGAATTTCTGCGCACCGTCACGTTGCTTGGCGTGTCTGCCACGGCTGCCTACAGCATGGCAGGAACGATAATAGGTAAAGATGTGTTACCGGATATCATTTCATCTGCCCATGCCGCTACCCAGAAAATGGGCGGCGTATTAAAATTTGGTATGGTGGTACAGGAAATGGCCGATCCAGCGACGTATTCATGGACCCAGAAATCCATCGTTGCCCGGCATATCATCGAGTACCTGGTGGAGACCGGATCGGATAACATCACCCGACCCAATCTGGCAACAAGCTGGGAGGCCTCCGACGATCTGAAGACCTGGACCTTCCATCTGCGTAAAGGTGTCAAATGGTCCAACGGCGATGATTTCGGGGCCGATGATGTGGTCTTTAATTTTACCCGCTGGCTCGATCCAAAAACCGGATCCTCCAACTTGGGCCTCTTCGGTTCCATGATGGAAGAAACCGGGGAGAAAGATGCCAAAGGCAACCCCATCAAGCGCATGGTTAAAAATGCGGTGCAAAAAGTGGACAAGCATACGGTCAAACTCAACCTGAAATCACCGGTCCTGTCAATTCCTGAAAACCTTTATAACTATCCCACAGGAATCGTTCATCGCGATTTTGAAAAAGAAGGCGGGGATTTCTCCAAAAACCCGGTTGGGACCGGGCCCTACGAACTCACTGCATTCAGGGTTGGTGAGATAGCTGTCTTGAAAAAACGCAAAGCACCTTATTGGGGGGGAGAAGTCTTTCTGGACGAGATCCGCTTTGTCGATCTGGGCGAAGATCCCGGCGCCTATCTGGCTGCCATCGCCTCGAGTCAGGTGGATGGACTTTATGAGCTTGATCTGACCACCCTGGAAGCAGCCAAGAACATCCCGGGAATCAAGGTGATCTCGATTCCCACGACCCAAACCGGCGTGATTCGCATGAAGGTAACTGAAAAACCCTTTACTGATATCCGTATACGCAAGGCCGTTCAGAAATGCTGTAATGCCCAGCGAATGCTTGACATTGCCCACCGCGGTTTAGGGATTGTTGGAGAACATCATCATGTCGCCAAAATACATCCCGAGTACTTTGCCCTACCCCCGTTCAAGCAGGATATCAAAGGCGCCAAGAAGCTGCTGGCTGAGGCCGGCTACCCCAATGGTATTGAAATAACCTGCAACGTGGGAAATACCGACGGCGTCTGGGAGCAGGATGCTGTCGCCGTGCTCAAAGAGGATGCCGCCAAAGCCGGAATCACTATTAATATGAATGTGATGCCGTCGGCGCAATATTGGGATGTTTGGACAAAAGCACCCTTGAGCCTCACTTCCTGGACCCACCGACCCCTGGCCGTCATGGTGTTGGGCCTGGCCTACCGCACTGGTGTACCCTGGAATGAGTCCAGTTATGCCAACCCTGAATTTGATGCCGCCCTGGACGACGCGGAATCGACATTGGATGTTGAAAAGCGCCGGGCCAAGATGGAGAAGGTTGAGAAAATTCTGCAGGATGATGCTGTTCTCGTCCAACCGTTCTTTCGCTCCGTATTCACCGCCGTACGTGATAATGTCGTTGGTTTGAAAAATCACCCAACTCGATACTACCGCTTTCACAAGGTCTCCCTGGCCTAGTTAAAATAGTGTACATTCCAGGGCAGGGGGTACTGCGGCGCTCCCCGTCCTGGAATCTCTCCCATAACGATACATTATATCAGGAGGCGTCAAAATGGTCACCTTGGTAGTAAAGCGTATCGGATTCATGATTTTCACCATGATTGTCGTATCGCTGATTCTTTTTCTGTTGCTGGAGACCGAGCTTACGGGTGATCCGGCAGCCCGGGTGCTGGGCCAATTCTCAAACGAAGAACAGCGCGAGATATGGCGGGAGCAACACGGGTATAATCAACCCGTGGCATTGCGTTATGTGAAGTGGCTGGGCAATTTTGCCATCGGCAACCTGGGGGAGTCCATTCGCTTTAAAGGCCCTGTTGCTGATGTGATGTTACCACGGCTATGGAACACCGCCATATTGGGATTTTGGACATTTGCGATTATGATCCCGTTATCATTGATATTAGGCGTCCTGTCGGGGATGAAAGAGGGGTCTAAGCTCGATAGGACTATATCGGTGTTTGGCATTTTGACAACGTCCATACCGGAATTTGCCAGCGCGGTCATTTTCTCCGCCATCTTTGTATTCGGCCTGAAATGGCTGCCGGGCACCAGCAGCATGTCGGGTGGGTTCGAGTTCAAACAGTTGATTATGCCTGCCATGGTGCTGATCGTATATGATTTTGGCTATGTTGCCCGTATGACACGGGCGTCCATGGCGGAAGTGATGACCTCTCAGTACGTAAGGACAGCTATTTTAAAGGGTCTGCCTTACAGATCGGTGATAGTGAAGCATGCCTTGCGCAACGCACTCATCGCACCTTTCACGGTCATCATGTTACAAATCAACTGGCTGTTGTCCGGGGTAATTGTGGTTGAGTTTTTCTTTGCATACAAGGGCTTTGGGGCGCTGATCCTGGAAGCTTCCCTGAATAACG
>QMMS01000439.1 GCA_003647375.1 Deltaproteobacteria bacterium | reverse complement strand
CTGCTGATGTTCAGGATAAGTGGGAAAAGGTTGGCAGAGAGATGTCTTTTAAATTTGCCAAAGTACACGATGAAAAAACAGAACTTGGTAAAGCGGCATGGGAAAAGGCCGGGCGTGAAGTGATTGAAATACCCAAAGAAGAGATAGATAAGATGGCCGAGAAATTCCTGCCGGTGTGGCAGAAATGGATAGATGACAATGAAGCAAAAGGCAGACCTGCCAAAGAAGTATACAAAACTTACGTTAAAATTATGAAGGAAATGGGACGGCCGGTTATTATGAAGCTGCCGGGTCTCTATGAAAATTAAAGTGTGACCCTTCTATAAATTGAAGAGATGTATTCTTAAGACAGATAATTAAGGCGAGAGAGATGAACAATATGATTAAGATTGTAGAAAAGATCATAAGGGGTGTTTTTAAAGGTTCGGTTTTTCCCTTGCTTTTTATGATGATGCTCGTAGCAGGAGACGTGATATTGAGGAATATATTCAATGCAACTATTCCTGATACTTACGAGTTTAATTCCATGTTTTTGATTGTGTTGATTTCCATGGCTCTGCCTTTGACAACCCATGAGAAAGGTCATGTCAGTGTCACTCTGATTCATCAGAAATTCGGCCGGGGTCTTAAGACGATTTGTGATGTTATAACCTTAAGTATAGGGGCTGTCGTGTTTGCCATCATGTCAGTCGAGATGGTAGACCGGGCATTGTACTCTATGAGATCAGACGTCAGACTGGGATATCTCAGGTTCCCGGAATATCCTTTCAGGTTTGTATTTGCAGTGGGGTGCTGCTTGACGTCGGCAGCCCTGCTGCTGCTTTTAATTGAAACTTTGCTATCGTGGCATAAAAAACAAACAGTTTAAAGAGGAGGTAGCAAAGGATGGATCCAGTTCTGGTTGGAATTATAGGTTTTGCTGTTGTTATCGGTTTTATGGCAATCGGTATGCCTGTAGGTATCAGCTTTCTTTCTGTCGGCTTTGTGGGATTAATTCTGCTGGGAGGATATCCCGCGGCAATGGCCAGCATAGCCCGGGTCCCTTATTATTGGGGTACAGAGTATGTTTTTACATGTATACCGCTTTTTGTGTTGATGGGGCTTGTGGTCTCAAAAAGCGGTATAGCCAGTGATCTCTTCGATTGTACGTATAAATGGTTCGGTACTTTGTCTGGAGGGTTGGCACAGGCTACGGTTGTGGGGTGTGCCGGTTTTGCAGCCCTTTCCGGTTCGAGCACTGCCGGTGCGGCAACCATGAGTTCGGTCTGCTATCCTGAGATGGAACGTTACGGGTATGATAAGAGCCTTGCCACGGGCAGTATTGCAGCCGGGGGTACCATGAGCATTATGATCCCCCCCAGCCTGGGTTTCATCATCTACGGGTTTTTGACGGAAGAATCTATCGGCAAGCTGTTCATCGCCGGGATAATGCCGGGAATCATCTCACTGTTGAGTTTTATGGCAGTGATTTACATATGGGTAAAATTGAAACCGGGTGTGGCACCTTTGTGCACGGAAAAATTCACATTATCTCAAAAAATGGCATCTCTAAAGATTGTCTGGCCCGTAGTAGCGATTTTCGGTCTGGTTATCGGGGGGATTTATTTAGGGCTGTTCACACCGGTTGAAGCGGCGGGAGCCGGCGCTGCATCTGTTATCGTGTTGACCTTTGCCATGAGAAGATTAACGATCCGTGGATTGATAGAGTGCTCGCTTCAGACAACAAAAGTAACGGCCATGATTTTTCTGCTGATAATGGGCGCCATGGTGTTTAATCTTTTTCTGGCCATGAGTCAGCTGCCCCAGATCCTGAGCGGATTTCTGGCCGGGATCGGTTCTCCAAACCTGGCACTTGCGCTTATTTTGCTGGCATATTTCCCCCTTGGCATGTTCATGGACGCGACAGCCATGTTTGTGTTAACGGTTCCGCTTTACCTTCCGTGCCTGATAGCCTTTGACGTTAACCTGATATGGTTTGGCGTATTGGCCGTGCATTGTGCGGAAATGGGGCTTATTACGCCCCCCGTCGGGATGAATGTCTTCGTCGTTCAGGGGGTGGTCAATCGAGAGAACGTATCTGTAGGAGATGTATTTCGGGGGATATTTCCTTTCTTTTACGCAGATATTTTTATATTGCTTGTCATCGTTTTTTTCCCCGCTGTTGCAACGTTTCTGCCATCAATAATGATGTAATGGCGAGATATTCAGCAACAAAATTTTGAAATAACTTGATTGATAAAATAGCTTTAAATTTTAAAGAGGAGAGTTGAAATGAATGGTTTCATGGGAAAGATATTAAGGGTTAATCTGACAAATTCAACAATTTCTGAAGAGCCCTTACGACAGGATGATGTTGAAATGTTTTTGGGGGGAAGCGGTCTGGCCACCAAATACCTTTTTGATGAGCTGGAACCGGGCATCGATCCCCTGGGACCGGAAAACAAGTTAATCATCATGACCGGCCCGTTAACCGGTACTATTTCTCCCAGTTCCGGAAGATTTGGTGCCGTGACCAAATCTCCTCTTACCGGGTTCTGGGGAAGCTCTAACTCCGGTGGACACTGGGGTCGCCATTTGAAGAAAACCGGATTTGACGGAATTATCATTGAGGGCGCAGCAGCAAAACCGGTCAATTTAATTATAGATGATGACAAGGTAGAGCTCAAAGATGCCGGGGAAACCTGGGGCAAGAGTGTAAAAGAAACAACAAAGCAATTGAAAGAAGACCTTGGGAAACGATTTAATATTTCCTGCATTGGGATTGCCGGCGAGAACCAGGTAAAATATGCTGCTATTATGAATGATATAGACCGAACACTTGGCAGGTGCGGCTTTGGTGCTGTAATGGGATCAAAAAAACTTAAGGCCATCGCTGTCGCCGGTACATCAAAGATTCAGGTTGCTCAAAAAGAGGCTTTTAAGGAAGCGGTTAAGACGGCCAGTGACTTTATCAAGGAGAGTCTTTTAAAGATAACCCTTGAAGTCTATGGAACAAACATGGTGCTCGACCTTGTGAATGTAAAAGGTGGGCTGCCTACGAGAAACTGGCAATCAGGAAACTGTTCCTATGCAGATGATATAAATGGTCCTGCAATCAATGAAAAGATTCTTGTGGGGAAAACAGCCTGTTTTGCCTGCCCGATTGCCTGCGGCCGGCTTTCCGAGGTTAAATCAGGAAAATATAAATGCAAGGGTGAAGGTCCGGAATACGAAAGCGTCGGGGCACTGGGCTCCATGTGCGATGTCGGTGATCTGGAGGCCATTACCTATGCACACCTTTTGTGTAATGATCTTGGTATTGATACCGTCTCCACGGGAAGCACCATTGCTTTTGCAATGGAATGCTATGAAAAAGGCATCTTAACAACGGCAGATACGGATGGATTAGAGTTAAAATTCGGTGATGCTGATTTAATGATAGACCTGATCAAAAAAATAGCCAAACGAGAGGGAATTGGTGACTTACTGGCCGAAGGGACAAAAAGGGTCTCGGAAAAACTGGGCAAAGACAGCGAGAGATTTGCCATGCATGTCAAGGGGCTGGAGCTTGCAGCCTATGACTGCCGGGCGACCAAAATAACCGGGTTGGCATTCTGTACCGCAAACAGGGGCGGAGATCATATCACCGGCTACATACAGGGTCCGACTTTTATGGATATACCCTTACTGGTTGTTGAAGAAAGCGTCATCGAAGATGCCAGAGTTGAAAATCCGGCAGAGGCCAAGATCGTCAAAGACCTGGAAGACGCATTGACTGTTTTTGATGCCGTGGGTGTCTGTAAGTTTATGGGAATGGCATTGATGGCCGAGGATATTACGCCGATTATTGCCAGTGCAACCGGTTGGGACTTTGATGTTGCCGATTTCAGAAAAGCAGGAGAGAGAATCTACAATATTGCGCGGCTTTTCAACGTAAGAGAGGGCTGCACCAGGGCAAACGACAACCTGCCAAAACG
>QMMS01000438.1 GCA_003647375.1 Deltaproteobacteria bacterium | reverse complement strand
GACTTTAAAAAGGAAGAAAAGAAAGAAAAAGTATAAGGCCAGGTACAGAAGATGAAAAACCACCACAAAAGAGGAAAAATAAGAAATGAAGATAGATAAAGAGATGCTAGAAAGCCTTTATGAGATAGGAGAACACCATATGTACAAGTATATGAACCTATGGTTCGATTGTCCTCCTTGTGAGTTTACAGGTATCTCCCTGGTCCCTGGAGAAGAAGAAGTGATAGAAGTAGAACTGAAAGGATTTGCTTATACAAATGGAGGTTACGAGTCTATAGATACCAGCTTTCATAGTATCAACTCTTTTATTGATGTAATAGAAAAACCAGATAGCTATTTTAAAGAGCAAGAAAGAATAAAAAACTTCAATAGAGAAAAGATAGAAAAGGAAAGAGAAGAACAAGATGCAGAACAAGAAAAAGCCTTATACCTAGAATTAAAAGAAAAATACGAACCAAAAGAAGAAGGAGTCTAGTAATGGAGTACTACGAGTATCAAGAAGAGTTTATAGCAAACGATAGCCTAGTAAAACTTTGTCTCTGGCCGCGCCGCTCTGGAAAAAGTACTAGCCTAGCAGAATGCGTGGTTAGAGAAGTAAGAAAAACATATGAAGAAGAGACATATAAAAGTAAGAGTATAGCTATCGTTGGCCCTACAAAAGCATATACACAATACATAATGGAAGAAATAACAAAGAACTTGTTCTATGATGAAATAAAGTCATATCGCTCTGGCTGTTTAGAGTTGAAAAGTGGACATACGGTATATACTTTTTCTAGCACTCCCTCTTCGTTGCTAAGAGGACAGCAACGGTTCTATGACATGGTAGTCTTAGATGGTATAGATTGGATAAGACCAGAAGACATGAAAGTAGCAAGAGAGGCTATAGTCGTTCCTTCGTTAGGGATAGGGATTATAGCTTCCGTTACCTCTAGAGAGGATTTTGCTGGGTCTTCAGAACTTTATACCCCCAAAGAGAGAGGTTATAGGTGTATGTTCAACTCTCCAGGAAAAGACAATATAGTAGAGCTACTAAACTATGATAAATGTTTCGTCTCTTTAAAGGATATAGAAGATGCTAACGTCTAAAGAAGTAAAGATACAAAAGGAGTGTTTAGAATTAGGTGGCCATTTCTGGAAAGAGAAAGATAACGGCTGGGTAGAAGATCTTACAACTGGACTGTTTGACCATGTTGTTTATACACATAGTAGATCTTGTACAAAATGTGAGAAGACAGAACACGAAGCAAGAGGAGACTGTACTTGTTCTTTATGTGCAATAGCGTAACAAAATGGTACGGTATTTGCAACGGAAGGAGATATAGAAATGCCGGTAAGTGAACCTTTGATTAAGTTGGCGAATCTTAGAGAAAGTTTAAAGTCTTTCTTAAGGCCGGAAATCCTAAAAGAACTAGCTAACTTCCTACAAGCTACAGGAGGAGATAGCTCTTTTATCGCTAGATATAAATGGTTCTGTGAGAATGCAGTTGATGGTCCAGATTGTAGATACGCAGCTTTAAGTAAAGAGTTCTTTCTTAAAGACAACGCAGAACAAACAGCTAAAGCTATTAATTGGCTATACCATGCTTGGAGCAAATTTTATGAAGAGAAGAATGACGACAATTAAAGAGAGAGTGTTATTGGGGCTTTTGGTTATGGGTTTTATTTTGGTCGGCGCGGCGGTAAGTATCTACACAGACAACGCAACCTATGAGTATTACGACGATTCTAACTGTGACGAGAACTCATGTGACTATGAATAAAGATAAACTAACAGCAAAACAAAAACAACTACTTAACTTTATCACAAAGAATACACCACAATGGGTTCCTTTTGTTTCTAAAAAGCAAATGAAAGAAATTAAACACCCAGAAGACATAGACTTAATCACTAGGTATTTTGTAAGATATGAAGAGGATAAGTTAATCATGCTTGTTCCTAACGAAGGAAGAAACAGAGAAACTATAATACATGACATAAGGCAACTTGATTCTTGGTTTGTTTTATATCGCCCGGCAAAGAAGGAGAAACAATGAATTCCTGTGAAGAAATGATTATGTATGCAGAAGGTCCAGAGTGTAAAGGAGAAATCCTAAGCTGTGTCTTTTCTGAGTATGTCAATCCAGATACTGGTAAGGTCAGCAGGCTTGGAACTGTGGTTTTTAAGAAACCGTTTCCTTCCTCTGTCTTTAATATAGTTACACTAGGTAGAGACAGAAGAATGATAAAATTGCTAGGTTGTCACGTTTATGATTCTTCTCAGGAAGAAGAAGACAAACTACTTGCTTTGAACGCAACGTTGTTCCCTGAAAAAGCGTATGATTTTAACTTTCTATCAATAGAATAAAGGAGAAACAAGATGACAATGAAACCACAAAACGAATGGTGTGTAGTAGAAGAGATGGAGCAAGAGGAAGTAAAGAAAGGTATTATTATTCTTGCCGCCGCGAATGAAGACGTAAAGTGCTGTAGAAAAGGTAAAGTACTTCTTATGGGTAAAGACGCAGAAGAGTTTACAGACGCTCGTATTGGAGATACTGTTTTGTTTCATAACAAGATTGGTATTCCTTTTTATCTTGAAGGAGATAGGTATCTACTTTGTAAAGCAGAAAGCTTTTATATGATTTTCGGCGACGAAGAAAAGAAAGAATAGAATGATATATAGTAAAATAGAACCAGAGATGTTTCCTATTAAAGAAGGAGAGAGTTGGTGGGTAGTTCCTCTTAATATGAAGCAATGTGAATTCTGCGCTCCAGCAGGAGCTATTACTATTTGTACTTCTCATCTAACTGTTCCTTCTACAAGAATGGTTTCTTTTAGCGCGGGCGTTATTTATCAAATTACAGGAACAAACAATACAAGTGGATATATTACAGTAAAGAGTAAAGAAGAAATAGTAGAGATGCCTTACTACGTCTTTGCTAGGTACTTTGATGCAGAAGCTTTTGTTAGAGGCGTTCCCTCGCAAAAAGAAAAGAGACGAATGGAAGCTATCTTAGAAGGAGAGTTTAATGGCTAACTATGTTATTGATAGCGAAAAGCTTAAGGCGAAGATCGAGCCGAAGACTGTTTGTCCTAAGCTACAGATCTTATTAGATGGATTCTCTATTAAGCTTTGTGATTCTGTAGAGATAGAAAGAGGAATGTTATCTTGTGGTACTCTCGTTCTCGCCGGAGATAAAACTTTAATTAGTATAGGAACTATTCTTTCTTCCTATGTAGAAAAGGAAATAGAAGTTAACTTAGTCCTGTTGACAGAAAAACCAAATGAAAAACACGAAGCCGTAGTCCTCTTTGATGGCACAATTAAATTTGATAAAACATATATAACAAAATACAAAATTTACAGTATTGAAACATGGCTGAACTTTGATATAATAGAAGAAAGGGACTAGTATGACTAAAACAATAGCAAAATGGTACAAAAGATTATGGTGGAAAATCTTAAGGCTTTTCGTTCTTCCTTCAGTTATCGTTGTGGATAATAAAAGAGAAGTAATTAAGAGTACGTTTACAAGAAGTTATTCTTCAATTAGTGGCATTGACGTTAAAATCTTTTTTAAAGGAAAACAACTTTCCTTTGTAGAGGGCATTTCATTTGATACTATTGAAATGAAAGGAGCAATGGTTGCTGTTCTCTTTGGCTCTACAGGAGAAGTCCAGAAAGCACTTTTAGGTAAGCCTGGACGTTTGTATTTGCGTGCAGGAAATGAACACGGTGACTTAGACGTTCTCTTTGATGGAGAAGTAAAGTTCAAAGGAGAACAATGGGGAATGACGGTAGATGATATTGTTTTATCAAAAACACTTCCGTTTGAGATCTTGTCCTCAGAATGTCCAACTTCGTTAAACAGAGAGGGAAGATGTAACAACTGTGGACTAGAAGATACTCCTCCAGGCATTCTTTGTCCAAGTTCTTTTTGTAGGTCGCAATTGAATTTTAAAGCTGTTGTTGACT
>QMMS01000437.1 GCA_003647375.1 Deltaproteobacteria bacterium | reverse complement strand
ACAGTTGAGATTCCGGCTCCCCTCCAAATCTTTTCCTACCAATCTCAGCCACCCAGAAATATTCCGGGGGATTATATTCCCCGCCATATTTTTTCTTTTCTTCATCGGTGGGAATTTCATCGGTGTCTTCGTGATATTCATAAGCCCACTCCACCTCGATCTTGCTGTCTTTGATGGTCGTCGGAAATTTGGCGATAAAATCATGGGCCCCATCCTGGTCGTATTCATAAATATGAATCATCACCTCGGCCTCGTCAGGAATGCCCTCCACCTCAGCGGTCAGCTTGAGCACATCTCCGCGGCGAGCCTCCTTCTGGCTCCATTTTTGATTGGTCACATCGATCGCAGGAATCACGATAGCCGGTGCTGATTTCATTTCGAGACCGTGATCCGGCAGTTTGGCCGTAAATGTGATCGATTCCTTGGCTTTTTTGGGTACGATGATGGAACCGGCGAAATAGTTGCCGAAAACCTCCCCTTTGGATTTGGCTACAGTTTTACCTTTTTTGTCTTCAACCTTGATCTCTATTGCTGACCTGTTGCCGATAAACTGGGTCCACACTTCGAATTCTATTTTTTCTTCCTGGATAGCCAGGCGATTGCCCCAATACACCTGGATGATTTTCGATTCAAGGGTGACAACCTGAGCTTCATCGGTTTGTTTATTGTACTCTGCCATGGTTCAACCGCATTTTTCGGTGTATATTCAATTTAGACAAACAATTGTGTTGGATGTGATGACACAGACATTTCCGGTTTCTGTCAATACAGCTGGTGCGACGATTGGCACCGTCAGCTCGGCTTTGAAGACCCGTTTGCCATTGGAATCGATTTGATATAGTGTCCTATTTGAAGATATTAATACCGCTCCATCCGCCAATGCTGTAACGTAACCAATGGGGCCGCTGTCCGTCCTAAAAGTACGCACAAGCTTCCCCGCTTTAATCGTGGTCATGGTTGTTCCAACTGCAACATGTATTAAACCGTCAATCCCGACCATGGGCGGCTGCAAATTTGAACGATCCCCTCCATAAGGAATTTTTTCATAGCGCCACAACTCCCTGCCATCCAAGGTAAGCGCGACAATGACAATACGCCGTCCTGATGTTCCTAAAAGATAAAGAATGCCATTCTGATCAGCACTTGCCGTCAGCAACATATCAAGAGGAAGGGAAAAGTTGGCCACCTCCTCTTCAACATCCTTTGGTGCTGAGTTAAAAACCATAACCTTGGTTCCTCCGAAAATGACAAACCGATTTACAGTCTTGATATGTAGAGGAAGGGAATTTGAATATCCGAAAAAACTGCTAACCCACAGATAATCTCTGGTGTCGTATTGCTTTTTATAGAAGACCGTCTCTGGCGGCCCTTCTTCCGAACCGGTAGCATATGCACAGGCAGCGATCAGGCCATCAGTCATGGGTTCAATGTAAACTGGCTGCGCAGACTCGAACGTATCCAGCAAAATCATTTCCGCTTCCACCGCGGTACCACCGAGATGGATCGCACTCAATCGGTCCTCCTCTGTTTTCGGGCTTCTGAAGTAGATATTGTTGGCATAGATCGAAACTGGTGAGCCTGCGATATATTCTTCAACCCATAATTTTTTACCTTGGCTGCTGAATACGGCAATCTGCTTACTGGAATAGACAACCAGGAAATTATCCGCAGCCAGGATGACCTTGGCATCAAAAGCAGGCTCCTTATCTTCATTTATCTTCACTTCCCAAACTACTTCTCCGGTTTTGCTCGAAGAATTGAAATCGATGAATGAAGAGAGGCACGTATCGGCAAACAGTCTGAGATAATCGTTGCTCATTGTCTTATTATTATCCTTTTTAGCATTGGATCTGGGTGTTGCTTCACAGGTCGCCCATAATACGCATGCACAGACAATAAATAGAATCAGTGAGCAACGTTTGTATCTTTCATCATTCCCAGTTGATTCATTGGAACACGACACTACAGCCTCTCAACACTAAAGCCTGACACACCCAGAGTTCTATCCATCCATGTCGCAATGGACGATAAATCGTTTTCATTAACATTGCCTGTTCCGGTCTTGCCGATAAAATACCTTATCAGTCGCTGTGCATTGACATTGTTGCCAACTTCTATTTCATTCCCATCTGGTTCAAATTCATTTCCCCGGTAATTGACCTCTATTTCATACGTTGGTGTGATTGGTGGGGATGATCCTATCCAGAAAAAAGGACGGAAAATCATTATCGTGGTTTCAAAGTCGTTGCCAGACGGGCCTGAAAGATAGTAACGATTGAGCCCGTTAAGAGGGCGCAAAATGTGCTGCACAATCCAGTTCCTGCGCCGAACCCGGTCCCAACCTATGCCTCTAATCCAGTCCCAGAAACCGCGATTAAAATCAAGTAAGAACAGCATTTGCACAACGAGGATTCCATCAAAAACATGGCTGCTATGCAGGGTATGCGACGTTTCTCCGCCGGTTTTATAAAGCAGCAGTCTGCATCGACCGGTGGTACCCATTGTGTGATTATTCCGACGGTAGGAAGGTCGACAAGTATCCCGATAGCGGTTATTTGACAAATCCATCTCAATGGGACTGGCCGTCCCCGTGAAAGTGTAGGTGAGCTTGAAAGTTGTCCCGTCTAGAAAATCGTTCAAATCTCCGGCAGATTCATCATTGATCCAATTGATAAAATGCCAGAAGTTTCGCATGCGCGGGGAGCGGTTGTGATACATCCTGGCCAGGAGATCCCTGCTGTAGGGGCCTCCAGGAGCTGTAAATGGCTGCGAAAAACTCGGAATACCGGAATATCTTTCGTCACCTACCTCCAAAGAGTAGAGATAATCGTCGAAACACCCGGTTGCATGACCGAATTCATGGCTGGACGTCAGTGGAAGATAGCTGGTTCCGTCTACATCTTGAATCGTATCGTCATGAGTACCGTATATGCCTGCCCTCTCGTGATAAGATTCCTGTTCGAATTTTGCGAGTTCAGGTGTCATCCAGGCACCATCCTCTTTGGATACTTCAACCCAGCATTTGTGCCTGCCACCCCGTTCATCCAGTTTAGCTTCGTAAAAATGATAAGGGCGTATGACAATGTCTTGGGGACCATTTATTTTTTCCAGTAAATACGGTCGATTGGTTCGCTCCATGGCATCTGTCATACCCTCTCTTTCAAAATTCTCCCGCCAGTTCGCATCAAGTGTCGGGTCTGTTGCTGGCGTGTCACTGTGCAATCTAAACCGGCAATGCCAATATACCATGAGGTAAGAAAGGGGGTTGTTGTTGATATCACCGCAATGATGGAGATAATGAAGCTCATAATTCCCACATTTATACTGGCAATAATCGTTTGCCGGTCTGAATGTCGTCAGGTTTACGCAACAATTTACGCTGCGGTGAACGCTAGTGTCGTTAAGCACTGCTGCCCTGGCCCCAAGAACATGGTTGGCGTCAAAATCAAATCCTGATACTTGTCTCGACCGCTGATCCCAGATGCTATAAAAATCACTGCAGAAAATAATAAGGCGGGAATATGGCGGTATGTCGTGAATCAAGTTTTCCGAGATGTCGATGTTGCTAAAATAGGGATGACTCGTCCGCCCGTTATGTATTTTCAGCTTAAACTCATCCTCGTAATCGGTGTACAACAGTGTGAGACGTGAATGTTCTGCCGATCTATCACGGGCACTTCCGGATGCGTTCTTATCTCTTATGTTTTGGGACCCGGCAGCATTCACCAGGACAATATCATCAAAAGAAAATATAAGGGGTTCATCGATGGAGGTGGTTTCATTGCCAAGTGGTTTGATGTTATGGCTTGTCATGAAGTCATCGAACCGTTCCCCATCAGGTTGATCCTCAGCCTCACGTGTCCAGTAGTTTGTCGAAGACCACTGCAGGGGCAGATCATAGTATTTGACCCTGTCAGCCCAGTTCATGTCTGCCACGGGATTGGTCGGGGTGTCCACGATTT
>QMMS01000436.1 GCA_003647375.1 Deltaproteobacteria bacterium | reverse complement strand
GGCGTGCTGTGCCCCACAGCCGAGCTGTGTGAAAAAGAGTGCAGTGCAACGGGTATCGGTCGACCCATCGCCATCGGCAAGATCCAGCGATTTCTTGTCGAGCATGCCCGGGAACTGAATTTCAGCGTGTTCGAGAAAGCAGATCCGCGGCCTGGAAAAGTTGCTGTGGTGGGATCGGGGCCTGCGGGATTGAGTTGTGCCGCGGAACTGGCCAAGGACGGTTACCACGTCACGGTTTTTGAAGCACGCAAGGAGCCCGGCGGTGTACTGCGTTATGGTGTTGTTTCGTTCCGTTTTGACATGGACTTCCTGGCGGCAGAGATGGCGGATATCAAAAACCTGGGGGTCGAATTCAAGTGTTCCTCTCCCATCAATAGCCAGAAAGGCGCAGAGGATTTGCTCAAGAAAGGCTATCAGGCTGTGTTTCTGGCACCTGGATTGTGGGATGCCGTGAGCCTGAGAGATGCGGGGCCACCCATTAAGGGGCTTTACAGTTCAGTGATGTATCTGGAGGGACTGCGTGACGGAAGGTTGGAGTCGTTTATAGAGGAGATTGAAAACAGGACGGTTGCCGTTATCGGTGGCGGTTCCGTGGCGATGGACTGTGTGGAATCGGCTGCCAGGTTGGGGGCAAAAGATGTTTATCTTGTTTATCGACGCTCTTACACCCAGATGCCGGCTGAAGAGGATGAAAGAATCGAGGCGTTGCAGAAGGGCATCCACTTTCTGCTGCTGAACCAGCCCATGGATTTTGTTGTCGATGAAAACAAACGCTTGAAGGGTCTCAAACTTGCCCGTACGACGCTGGGCGATGTGGACGCTTCCGGCCGGCGATCACCTGTCAACATCGAGGGCTCCGAATGGATTCTGGACGCCGATGTGGTCATAGAAGCTATCGGAAACAAGGCTGAGGACCAGTCACCGGCGTGGTACCCGAACGTCAAGCTGAACGCGAAGAAACTGATCCAGGCAGATCCCGATACAGGTAAAACCTCGGTGAAAGGAATCTTTGCCGGTGGTGACATTGTAAGGGGTCCGGCACTGGTGGTTAACGCGGTGCAGGACGGGAAGGTGGCAGCCCGGGCCATCAAGGCATATTTAACCGGGACCCATGGGGAACCCTGCTGAGTCCGAGAAAAATGAACATTGAACATCGAACGTCCAACATCGAACGTCGAATGGAAAGCTATCTGCTAACAGCCAATTTCAGTTTGGGATTTTGATTTTTGGTCATTGAAAATTGTTTGTCATTTGGTGTTTGTGCGTTGGGATTTATTCATCATTTAGTGCATTACAATTTATCGTTTATTGCTAATAAACACTAAATAGTACATCCAGGGCATTACAGGAGGATTCATCGTGTCCAGTCAACCCATAGATCTCTCCATCGAATTTTGCGGGAAAACCTTTTTAAACCCTTTCCTGCTTTCTTCATCACCGGTGTCCAACAGTGCCGAAATGGTTGCACGGTCTTTTGAGGCCGGTTGGTCCGGCGTGGTATTTAAAACACTCAACTCGGATCGGCTGGAAATCATCCATCCATCCCCAAGAATGAATGCTTATCACTACGGTGCAAAACGGGTTGTGGGGGTTCAGAACGTGGAACAGATTTCCGATCGGCCCTTGAAGGACAACCTGACCGATTTTCTCTACCTGAAAAAACATTATCCAGCGCATGTTTTGATATCCAGCATTATGGGGTTTTCTAACGAAGAGTGGGCCTATCTGGCCAGGGTGTCCGAGGATAATGGTGCGGACATGCTGGAACTCAATTTTTCCTGCCCTCATATGTGCATTGAAGGATCGGGACATCATGTGGGCCAGGCATTTGACCTTATTGAAAAATTTACTACTACGGTCAAAAACACTGTTTCTATTCCGGTGATTGCCAAGATGACCCCCAATATTACGGATATGACGGAACCGGCTATTTATGCGAAAAACGGTGGTGCCGACGCCATCTCCGCCATCAACACGGTGAGTGGTATATCAGAAGTCGGTCTGGAAGACCTGGTTCCCAAACCCAACATATTCGGAATAGGGGCCGTCAGCGGTACGTCCGGACCTGCCATAAAACCCATCGGGCTGCATTTCATTGCCGACATGGCGAAGTGTGAAGGGCTCGCGCTTCCACTTTCCGGGATCGGGGGTATCGAGACCTGGGTCGATGTCCTGGAATACATTCTGTTGGGTGCGTCGACGATACAAGTGACCACCGGCATCATGCACTACGGTTATCGAATCGTTGAAGACATGATCGAAGGTTTGTCGGATTTTATGGCCCAACGCGGCATAACAAAAATCAGCGATCTGGTGGGAAGGGCGCTGCCAAACCTGAAAACAACCGATCACTTCGATCTGGACCGTCAGGGTATTACCCAATACGATCTCGATAAATGTGTGGGGTGTGGCCAGTGCTACACCGTATGCACCGATGCCGCCGGACAGGCCATTGAGTGGGATGCAGAAAAACGCAGGCCGAAACTGGTGGAAGACAAGTGTTTGAGCTGCATGCTCTGCAGTTTTGTTTGCCCCGTGCCGGGATTGATTTCCTTTAAGGAGATGCCCGCGACATGGAGCCGTGATGAGACCCAGGTAATGGATAAAAACCTGGAGAGTGAGATAAAAGTTGAAGCATTTACCAAGGAGGGACCCAATGAGTGTACTTATTAAAGGCGGTACGATTGTAACCTCGACCGGACGTTATACTGCGGACGTGTATACGGAAGAGGATAAGATCAAAACGATTGGAAAGAATCTTGATGTCGCAGCGGACGAAACCGTCGATGCCATGGGGAAATATGTGCTTCCCGGGGCCATTGACCCCCATACGCATATCTCCATGCCGTTTATGGGAACGAGTGCGCAGGACGATTACGAAACCGGCACCATTTCAGCCGCATGTGGTGGCGTCACCACGGTGGTCGATTTTGATCTGCAGCAAAAAGGTGAATCCCTGTTCGAGGCTCTTGAGAGAAAAAAATCATGGGCCGAAGGAAAAGCGGTGGTGGACTTCTCATTGCATCCCGCTATTATGGACCCGAGGCCGGAAGTCATCGAGGAAGTCAAAAAGGCAATCATGGATTACGGTACACCCAGCTTTAAGATATTCATGGTATATGATTTCAGAGTGGATGATGCCACCATGATCAAACTCCTGGAGGAGACAAAAAAATATGGCGGGTTGGTACAGGTCCATGCGGAAAATGTCTACATCATTCAGCACATGAACGAAATGCTCGAAAAGGAAGGAAAGCTGGCACCCTATTACCATGCCGTCAGCCGGCCCAATATTGCCGAGGAAGAGGCTATTTCCAGGGCCGCCAAAATGGTGGAGCTGACCGGTTCACGGATTTATATTGTCCATCTTTCTTCCAGGGAAGGGCTTTTCAAGGTTAAAGAAGCCAGAGACCACGGCATCGACGTGTTTGCAGAGACCTGTCCCCAGTATTTACTCCTGAATGAAGATCGCTACAAGGAGGCGGATTTCAACGGCGCCAAGTACGTCATGTCACCCCCGTTGAGAACAGAAGAAAGCAGCGAGGCCTTGTGGGGGGGCTTGAAGGGCAGCGATATCCAGGTGGTTGCAACGGATCATTGCCCGTTCGACTTTAATGGTAAAAAGGACATGTTTGGAAAGGATGACTATAAAAAAATTCCTAACGGTGCGCCTGGCATCGAGACACTTCTCATGCTGATGCACACGGAAGGCGTCGTCAACGGTCGCATCAGTCTCGAACGGATGGTGGATGTTCTTTCTACGGGAACTGCCCGGATGTTTGGATTAAAGGACAAGGGTGAAATCATCGTGGGCAAGGATGCCGATATCGTTGTTTTTGATCCGGATCAGAAATTTACAATTACCCAGGGCAAACTGCATATGAATGTCGATTACACGCCTTATGAGGGCATGGAAATGACCGGCATGCCGTATGCTGTTTATTCCAGAGGCAAGCGGGTTGCAGAATGGAATG
>QMMS01000435.1 GCA_003647375.1 Deltaproteobacteria bacterium | reverse complement strand
GTATTAATATGTATAGTAATCAGGATTTTTTTACCCCAAGGTTGCAGGGAGCTAATTGGGTTCGAAGAATAAACCAACTTAACCCCATGAAGGGAGCGTTTTATCCGCATGGCAGCTGAAAACGATATTGTGTTGATATATTTCGAAGAAAATCCACTGGTCTTTGCGCGCATTGAAAACATTCTGCCTGATTCAAAACCGAACTGGTACCATGTAACATTTCTCTTGCTTCAGGTGCCCCCCCAGGTGGTTACGTGGATTCTAAGGGACGTCTATATCAATGGTGAAACGTTTACCATGGATGGCAAACAGATGCGACTCGAGCTGGTGGAACCACCGGAACCTGAAGCAGGAACCTCCAGGGAAGATCCATCCGTTGAAAAGGATCCGAAACCAGAAACAAAAGGTTCTGTGATATCCTTGAAGGATTTTAAACGATAAAAACCGTTATATCTGCATCTCGCCGGACAGACATTCCCGCATTTTACATGGACTGGTTTATGCAGGGGATCCAGAAAGGGTTCTTCGAAGTGGAGAACCCTTATAATCATAAAACTTTTTTCGTACCGGCTTCCACGGCGGATGTACACACGATTGTCTTCTGGTCAAAAAATTTTGATCCCTTCATTAAGGGGGATTATGGCAGGCAACTGCAGGCATATGGCTATCATCTGTTTTTTAACTTTAGCATAAATTCCGAGTCTGTGCTGCTGGAGCCCGGCTTGCCACGGTTGGAGGAGCGTTTGGCGCAGCTGGAATATCTTTGTAATCATTATGATCCAAGGACCATTAACTGGCGATTTGATCCGGTTTGTTTCTATGAAACAGAGACGCATGAGATTCAAGATAACCTGAAAGATTTTTCTATGATCGCCGGGAAAGCGGCGGCCATGGGTGTCAAAAGGTGTATTACGAGCTTTATGGACATGTACCCAAAAATCAAGAAGCGGCTGGCAAGGCAGCCGGACCTTGATTTTGTCGATGTCCCCATGAAAAAGAAAATAAACGTACTGGAAGATATGAGCCGGATACTCGAACATCTGGGGATCTCGCTGCAAACCTGCTGTGAAAGGGATTTGCTGGAACAGGTTGCGGATGATCTGCCAATAGGCAAAAGCGCATGCATACCCAATGACCTGATTATGAAACTGTTTGGTGGACGCGTTTCATTGGGAAAAGATTCCGGGCAGCGTGTCAGGGCCGGCTGCGGTTGTATGAAATCCATGGATATCGGATCCTACAGCCGGCAGCCCTGTTATCATAATTGTTTGTACTGCTACGCTAATCCCTGCCTAAGTTGAGAGATTGTCGATCTTACCGCATCTGCTGTGTCAGATGCCATGCCGCATAGTACACTATAGCGGAACGGCATCTTCTTTGCAGCTACGGCAACCTCAACAATCTCTCAACTTAGGCAATTAACCTGGCAGCTAAATATGATTTTATTCTTGAGATAACAACATGTTTCACATCGGAAACGTCAAATTAGACAATATGACCATCCTGGCTCCTCTGGCCGGTATCACCAACCTGCCCATGCGCCTGATTGCAAAGGAGGTTGGGTGCGGCCTTGTATGCTCGGAGATGATCAGTTCCAACGGCCTTGTCCATCAATCCCAAAAAACCGAGAAACTACTGGAGAGTGTACCAGAGGAAAAACCACTCTCAGTTCAGATTTTCGGGGCGGACCCGGGCATCATGGCAGCGGCGGCAAAAATCGTCGAATCCTCTGGTGCCGATATACTCGATATCAACTTTGGCTGTTCTGTGAGAAAAATATTGAAAAGTGGCTCCGGGGCAGCCCTGATGAGAAAACCCGACCTGGCGGAAGCTGTCATCAGATCGGTTCGCGCGGCAGTCAAGATACCAATGACAATCAAAATCAGGACCGGCTGGGAAAAGAACGGAGACGATGCACGGATCATCGCGAAAATCGCTGAGAACGAAGGGGTTGATGCAATTGCGGTTCACCCCAGAACGGTGTCACAGGGTTTTAAAGGCCGCGCGGACTGGCAGGTAATATCTGAGATCAAGCGGGCGGTATCTATACCGGTCATCGGCAACGGCGATATTGTCACAGCCCAGGACGCGATTCAAATGGTGACGGAAACCGGCTGTGATGCTGTCATGGTCGGGCGGGCAGCGATAGGCAACCCATGGATTTTCAGGCAGATAAACACTTTGCTCAAAGGCGAGAACTTTCACGAAACAGACATCCCCTCCCGATTTCACATGATGACGCGCTACTTGGCAGCATCCGTGGCCTATTTCCGTGAGGAACACGCCTGCTATATGATGCGTAGCAGGCTTGCCTGGTTCGTGAAAGGGTTGCCCCATGCCAGACATTTTCGCGAATCCATCAAACACATATCCACGGAGAAGGAAGCCCTGGAATTGATCAAGAACTACCGGAAATTGTTGGAAGCCCCTATCAATGCAAGATTCGGCCTGTTGTGATCAATCGCACACCGGAAGTTTTTCAGGTGCCTGATATCTACCGTTTTATTGGAGACATCATAGAAAACTGTGCCCATTTTTTTTGAGATTCTATACGCCCAAATGCGGCAATATCCACCAATGTGATAAGTGAAATTCAAATGAAAGTAGCAATTTCTTTCGTTGGTTTTTTAGAAATGTTCGGTACTGTCACATCCTTTTTGGGGTAACCCGTTACAAGAATCATGAAGGCCTTTTCATTTGAAGGCCGATTCAAAATCTTATTCAAAAAAGCCATTGGGCTGGGAGTATAAGTCAGCGAAACCAATCCCGCATGATGCAAGGCGTTAATTAAAATCCCGGTGGAGATACCCACCGATTCTTTGACATAGTAATGTTTAGTTTTGTTCCCCTCGACGTCTATTCCGTATTTCTGCGAAAAAATGACTATCAGACATGGAGCCTGGTCTAAAAAAGGTTTCTGTGCATGGGTTCCCAGATGCGAAAGTGCGTTCAACCAGACATCTGGAGCCCGATGTTCGTAAAAGGCTCGTTCCTCTATTTCTGCAGCTTCTCGAATACGATGCTTAATCACCGGATCACTCACCGCCACAAAATGCCATGGCTGCTGATTGGCACCGCTGGGGGCCGTTCCAGCAGCCTTTAAGCAATACTTGATTACATCCTTTGGCACTGGTTTTTCAGAAAATTCACGAACGGTACGCCGCCGCGTAAGGCCTTGGTATAATTCAATCGCACGCTCCTGCATTACATTCGGTGCATATTGACGGTATTGGTTAAGCGGCACAAATTCGGGTTCCTTCATAATCAATATCTCCGTGTTCGATGAGCATATTATAGTTACGTTCAACCAAATATTTTAATAAAACCTGAACTGAGCGATTTTTCCCGAAGAGACGTGCCGAGATCTTGATGGAGAAGGGTTCGCAAAAAACATAGGCATACCCGTGGATCTGTCGAGGCTTTTTGCGAACCCTTGATCCGCAAGAGATTGGTGCAGATCGAGATAAAAATCGCTCAATTCAGGTAAAAGAAACTCCCGGTCGCAAGCGGTCGGGGTAAAGATTAAATCTTTCTGAGTATGTAAATATACACCTCTACTGCCATTTTGTCTTTCGTTTTCACTTTAATCAAAATGCGTTTGTATTCCTCGCCTTCAAAATCATCTAGTTCATCCCAGTGACTATCGAGCTTGTCTGAACTAAAAATGTATCCTTTGATCTCATCTCCAGAATTATCTAAAACAATGCCGGGATATCCCATTTCAGCTCCCCAGCCCTGTTGTTTTAGATAACCATTCACTGAAGCTTCTTCCCATGTTCCTCCGATAGAGTTAAGAACATGCTCGTTAGGTCCGCCTGGGACTAAAGTACCATATACAAATAGACGTTGTGTCATTTCCCTTCCATGAAGATATCAGAACGATTACCAAAAGCCTGGGTAAATGGGTTGTCTTTATCTGTATCCCATTGAGCCGGGTTGTTTCTTATATATTCCCGGATGCGGGTCAATTCTTTTTCGTTGCG
>QMMS01000434.1 GCA_003647375.1 Deltaproteobacteria bacterium | reverse complement strand
TGTAACATCCCCTGCGCCCCATGGCAGATTCTGCACAAGCCGCCAGATCATCTCGTCGGTTTCATGGGCCAGATGCACACCCACCGCTTTTGAAATCAGCTTCGTGGCCAACCCCGCTGCAAAGCCATCCATAATGCTGCGTTTGCTCGATGTATTCTCGATGACG
Organism: Deltaproteobacteria bacterium; assembly: GCA_003647375.1. The sequence goes on along the minus strand of QMMS01000434.1, from coordinate 3,825 downwards.
ACCCATGGAACCTCTTCATCACGATCACCAGCGTTGGCGATTGCGCCCGCCTGCCTACCTCTCTTACCACCGGATGTGTCCTGGCTCTTGACACCGATACCATTTTTCCAGAAAACCGACCCGGTACTCGTATCTATGATATGGAACTTGCCCCGGACCTTGCGCACGTTGACGAGTCCCGTGGTAGTCTCCCCAAAATTCATGAGGGTCCCGTAGAGAAGGCCTTCCACCTGGAGTGCTTCACGAAGCTGGGCCGTCGTTGCCATACCCAACTGCCCCCCGAGGGTGATTCCCAGTTTTTCTCTTAAAATACGATCTGTCTCTTCCAGCGGCTGCACATTGTAATATCGTTTCTGCACCGCCGAAGCCAGTTTTTCCCGCACAAAGTCAGGTGCCCCGACATCCATCGTGTCGTTTTGGATGGGCAGCATCGCCAGGCGCTTGATGGGATTGGTGGAATCAGATGTCGGTCCCATGACGGGTACGCCGCCACAACCCGCCATGAATATCAGCAGCAGGAAGAGCATCATCAACACTTGGAATCGTCTCATAGTTACCTCCGGAAAAATAATAAGTAGATACCCAGGCCTAAAAGACCCGGCACCGATCAAACCCAAAAAGGGTTTATTTTAGGACATATTGGGTCAAAACAAGTTCTAAATTCGAATATCGAATATCGAAACAAATCCAAATATTGAATGTTCAAATGACCAAAACATAGCCTATGGTCTTAAACGGTATACGGTTTGTTTGGATCATTCGAATTTGTGTCATTGGGTATTGTTTAGTATTTCGAATTTCGTGCTTCGTATTTTAGTAGTTATTGCCATCGGTATTACCGAATGTTTCCGACCTGGCCTAAAGGAACAGTTTTTAAATATGGAATAATAAATTCGTTTTACGAATTTATTTTTATTTCATTTTTAAACTGATACTATTTTGCGTGATGTTGGTAATATCAATCGCAAATTCACCGTAATCGATCACCACCAGCTCATCCGCCAGTTTTTGAGATGTGACCGGGACACTCACGTCCAGTGTTGCCGTCCCCGCATTGAAATCCCGCTGGTACAGACCACTGACTCCTCTAACTCTTTTCTGTATCATCTCCTTGAGTTTCACAAGATGTCTGTATGATGGAATATCGGACACCACCAACCGTATCAAACTACCGCCGCTGACATCCTGCGACCATTGGTTTACAACCTGATTGAGAAGTTGGTCTGCAATGGCATTTGTTGCGATCTTGAGCGCCTCCGCCCCGGCTGTAACTTCGTTCGGATGCACGGCCGCCGCATGATGTGTGGACGATGCAATGACCCGGCCGGTATCGGTACTGACAACACGTAGGGAAATATCCGCCTGGGCGGATTTCATGGATGTTCCCAAGACCGAACCGGCCAGCTTGGAAAGTGCCTTGCCATAGATCACGACTTCGGCATCATAAAGGTTGCCGATGCTTCGAACAGCGTCATTGTTGAGAGACTCGATCTTGTAGGGGGCTTTGATTTCGAGAGTCTTTGATGTCATTGCATGATCGACGATATGAAACCCTTTCCGTGTCAGTTTCTCCATCAGAACATTTTCGGTAATGCTGAGATCGGCGGTGCCTGCTTTGACACCCCACCAGTAGCTGTAGTAATGCATCCCGATATTCTGCTCAGCCACCATGATCATAACCCGGGGCATATTCTTCCTGGCCATGAGCAACCCCAGGGCCATGAGATCGTTTTTCAAGTTCCCTGCCGCCACGGAAGCCTGTATCTTCACCTTGTACAGATTGCCTTCTACCGACTCGTCCGTCACCTCATACCGCTGGATGTAGCCCTGGCTTTTAGAATAGATCTGATCCCGCAGCACTTCGTAATTCTGAACCAGTGTTTCGGACGACACCATGGTACCGGCAGCCTGCTCCACAACCAGTCGAAGTGCATCCTGGATCGCCTGGTCTCTTGCTATGGCCGTATTGTCGTCGATAATCACACCAACACCTTCCGCCGAGGCATTAACAGGTGCAGCCGATAGGTTGGTAGATTCAGATGCTGCAAAAGAAAGGTGTTGGGAAACACAAGATAAACATAGGATCGACAGAATAAAACAGACAAAAGTTCTCATAATCCGCTCTCCAAAAAATATATGTGTGTCTGCTGAAGTGTGCTGGAAAACCGGTAAACGATGGCATAATTTCCATCTAGTGTCAAGCACAGAACCATCGTCATCAAGAGGTTCTGAACGCCCGGCGTTACCTTCAAACCGGGACGCTGACATTTAAGGTCCTGTGCAAAGAATTGTCTTTTTTACACAAGCCTTGACATCACGGGATGAGACATCTTTTTTCATTCCGGGGCACATGGATGCCATGATGTTCCAGTTGTCGAAATCGATCAGGAGGCTCTCTATGTAGGGCCACTTCCGACACATTTGAGGTTTTACGGGATGAATCGTGCATACTTTATCCCAGAACACGCAATGGCCGTCATCTTGCTGAGTCAGAACCGGTCTGTCTCCCGACAGGCAGCAAAACTGTTCGACAAACCCATGCGGATCGGTTCCGATATAGGCTGAGATTCGCTCGATATCCTGGTCGGTGATAAATGTACCGCCATAACCGATACAGCACTCACCACATTGCCTGCAGGTAAAAGCCGAATCTCCCGGCGCCTTTTCGGCATCTTGATCAGAGGGCATGCCGTGTTTCCATGGCCCGCCGCAGGGTTACCTGATCCACGTACTTGAGGTCCCCTCCAATGGGAACACCGGAAGCGATGCGGGTCACATTGATGGGGAATGAATGGAGCCTTTCTGCAATAAAACCGGCTGTGGACTCCCCTTCAACGCTGGTGCTCGTTGCCAGAACCACTTCCGTAACATTGCCCGGGGCAATGCGCGCCAGCAATTCTTTGATGTGAATATCATCCGGTCCAATATTGTTCATGGGCGAAAGAACTCCCTGCAAAATATGGTAGAGCCCCCGGTATGCGCCTGATTTTTCGATTGAAGCCATATCGCCCGGCTGCTCCACTACGCACACCAGGGTGGCATCTCTCGACGGATCGCTGCATATTTTACATATCTCTGTATCGCTCAAGGCAAAACACATGGAACATATCTGGATGGTTTCCTTCAACGCCAGGATACTTTGCGACAATTGTTCAGCATCTCTGCGAGACATTTTCAGGATGTACATGGCCAGTCGCTCGGCCGTTTTTTCCCCAATACCCGGAAGCCTGGAGAGATGTTTAATCAGATTCAGAACCGAAGGCGGATAGTGATACATAATTCCTCATTTTCGTTGCGATAACAATGTGTGTGCCTGTTTCGTAAATTTTAGGGTTCAAGGGTGATTTTTGCCTTTCAGGGGCGTCATTTGCACTTCGTGCGATATTAGTCCTTCAGACGTTATTTGCGCTGCGCGCGTCATTTATTGCAGCCAAAGGCTGATAGCTGTTAGCTACCCTCGAACCCTTGTATCACCCTCGGACCCTTGAACCCTATTTTTTTTACACCATCCCCGGTATATTCATCCCCCCGGTCAGCTTGTTCATCTCTCCCGACATCATTTCCTGTGATCGTGCCAAGGCATCATTGACAGCTGTGAGAACGAGGTCCTGGAGCATTTCGACATCATCCGGATCTACGACTTCCTGCTTAATTTCAAGGGCAACGATCTGTTGCTTGCCATTGACCACAACTCGAACCATACCGCCACCGGCGCTGGCTTCCACGGTCTTGTCCGCAAGCTCTTCCTGCATTCTCAGCATTTTTGACTGAAGCTGCTGAGCCTGTTTCATCATTTTACCCATACCCTTCATTTTTATACCTCCC
>QMMS01000433.1 GCA_003647375.1 Deltaproteobacteria bacterium | reverse complement strand
ATTGATCCGGCAGTCGACAAATGGAAAGCGTTTGGCTGGCACGTTATCGAAATTGACGGTCACAACATGAAAGAGATTGTCAATGCCCTGGAAGCAGCAAGAGCATTTAAAGGTATACCGACCATGATCGTTGCCAATACGGTGAAAGGTAAAGGTGTTTCTTATATGGAGAATGTGTGTGAATGGCACGGAAAGGCACCTTGCCGGGAAGAGGCAGACAAGGCATTAGCAGAGCTCAGGGCTCGCGCAGAAATAACTTCACATTTTTAGCGCCCACCCATCCCGCTCAGCGGTGTTGTGAAAATTCGAAATATACCGGATATTCCAATATTTTCACGCCTTGCTGAGCGGGCGCCTGAACTCTGAAAATCTGTGAACTTATTTCTGCGCGAACCCTTAGAGATAAAAGCTATGAATAAAAATAATGTTTCGTCTTACCGTTATGTCCGTTCCGACATTGAATCCATGTTGGCATCAGACAACCTGTTCACCAAAATTGAAAAACAACCAGCGCAATATTCATATGCCGAAGCAATTCTTGAATTGGGAGAGAAAAATTCCAAGGTTGTTGTGCTGGATGCCGATGTGTCCACATCCGTAAAAACGAATATGTTTGCAGAAAAATTTCCGGATCGGTCATTTAATTTTGGAGTCGCGGAGCAAAACATGATGGCAGCTGCAGCAGGAATGGCTACCACCGGCCTAGTTCCCTTTACAACAACATACGCTGTTTTTGCGAGTATGCGTGCCTTGGACATGGTGCGAAACAGCATCCACTATCCGCGCCTAAATGTAAAAATTGCTGCAAGCCACGGCGGTATCACACCAGGACCGGATGGTGTAACCCACCAAGGTCAGGAGGATCTGTCAATTATGCGTTCAATTGCCGGCTCAACGATCATTGCTCCAGCCGATCCACCGACAACCAAAATGGCAGTATGGGCGGCTGCTGAATGGGATGGCCCGGTGTACTTGAGTTTTGCGCATGAACCTGTACCCGTTCTCTTTGATGAAAATTATCCCTTTGAAATAGGCAAGGCGGTCACTGTGCGCAAGGGAAATGACGCTACAATCATCGCCCTTAGGGATCTGGTTTTGCAGTCGCTGGTAGCTGCTGAACATTTGGCCGAAAGAGGAATCAACGTACGTGTAATAGACTGCCACACACTCAAACCGCTGGATGTTGATACGGTATTGCGGGCAGCCGAGGAGACCGGTGCCATCGTTACAGCCGAAAGCAACGTATGCTACGGTGGCCTTGGCAGCGCAGTGGCCGAGGTGTTGGTGGAGAATCTACCGGTGCCTATGATGCGTGTCGGGATTCGGGATACTTTTGCCGAATCAGGTACGTACTTGGAACTGTTAGATAAATATGGTCTTTCCGCAAATCATATATATGAAGCGGTGGAAAGTGTCATCAAAAGGAAAACTTAAGTATTGACTTCAGCGCCATCAAATAAATCATTTATTCCAATCATAATATAAAGCTTTTCTGGCATTTGTGAAATATATGCTATCCATCCTATTGAGTACGCCATCACTTCTATCAGCTATTATGCCACGATTAGCAATTTTTAATACCTTGTATAGTGAGCGTTTCAAATTTAAAGGATATTGGATTAAGGTAATGGAAAGAAAATAGCGCATTTTCGGAAATGTTGATCGAAAGGTTATTTATTCAGGAGTTGTGCAAATATCTCATTGTGTGATAAGAATAAATAAATATAATAATTGGATTAATAACGATGGAAAAAGATGCCAAAATCTATGTGGCCGGACACCGCGGAATGGTCGGATCCGCCATTTGCCGGGCACTGAACAACGCCGGTTATCACCATATCATGCAACGGACGCGCCAGGAACTCGATTTAATCTGCCAGCAGGAAGTGGAAGCCTTTTTTAAGGAAGAAAAACCAACCTATGTGTTTCTAGCCGCAGCCAGGGTAGGGGGCATTCTGGCAAACAGCACCCACCCGGCCGATTTTATCTACCAGAACCTCATGATCCAGAATAATGTCATCCACTGTGCCTATACAAGCGGTGTCAAAAAACTCGTGTTTCTGGGCAGTTCCTGCATCTACCCGCGCAACTGTTCGCAACCCATGAAGGAAGAGTACCTTCTGACCGATACGCTCGAAACCACTAATGAAGCCTATGCGGTCGCCAAAATTGCCGGCATCAAAATGTGCCAGACCTATTTTCAGCAGCACCAGGCCAATTTTGTTTCGGTCATGCCCACAAATCTTTTCGGCCCCAACGACAATTTCGATCTGGAATCATCGCATGTTTTACCGGCCTTGATCCGAAAATTTCATGAGGGAAAGTCACAATGGCAAGCGTCGGCTAAAAAAAATACCCAGCCGGTCCCAGTCAGAATATGGGGTACTGGAAAACCCCTCAGAGAATTTCTGCACGTAGACGACATGGCCGATGCCTGCCTGTTTGTCATGAACCATGTGCATGCCCCCGATCTTTATGGCCAGGGGGTTACCCACTTGAATGTCGGAAGCGGCAAAGACATTTCCATCGCAGCATTGGCCGATGCCATCAAAGAAATCGTTGGTTTTAAGGGAGCTATCGCATACGATACGGACAAGCCTGACGGTACCCCCAGAAAGCTTCTGGACGTGTCACGTTTGACCAAACTGGGATGGCAACCCAAGATCGATCTAAAAGAAGGTATTGCAGCTACATATGAATGGTACTTGCAACAAGCTGTCTCTGCCTGAGATCGTAGCCTCCTCCTACGTTTAACCCACTACACCACACACACACACCACCACACCACCAAAGGGGTCAAGTCTATATTTGACCTTTAATCTTTTTAATGATATGAAACAATGATGTCACGCCCACTAAGAATAGCGTATCCGGGTGCATGGTATCATGTTATGAACCGGGGACGCAGATCTGAATCCATTTTTTCAGACACGCAGGATTATGGTCATTTTATCGATCTTCTAATTGAAACATCAGAGCTGTGGAATGTCCATATCGCTGCCTATTGCTTGATGAACAATCATTATCATATTCTTCTTCAGACTCCAGAAGGTAATATTTCAAGATGCATGAGACACCTGAACAGCATTTATACTCAAAAATACAATAGACGGCATGGACATGACGGACCGCTTTTTCGGGGACGATATAAGTCTATTTTGGTCTCCGATGACAACCATCTGCTTCAATTGGTAAGGTATATACATAAAAACCCGGTTAAGGCCGGGATTGTTGAGAATATACAGAAATATCCTTGGAGCAGCTACAGGGGTTATCTGTCTTTTGCAAAAAAATGGAACTGGCTATTTAAAGAACACATATTTGAAATGATCACTCCAAAAAAGCAGGGACGAATAAAAGCTTTTATCGCATTTATGAAGGAAGATGACTCATCGGAAGTCACCCTGCTGTTTTCAAAAAAGAATCTACCATCATTGTTCGGACCGGGAAGTTTCATCTCTCAAATAAAAGAAAAATATTATCTTAATAAAAACAAGTATGAAGTTCCGGAATCAAAGTGCTTAGCACCAACACCCGATGTAATAATCGACGCTGTTTGTAAGTATTACAACGTTGACGTTAAGGATTTATTGATTTCCCGGAGAGGGGTATTTAATAAACCGCGAAATGTTGCAATCTATTTATTGCGTCAAATACGTGGAGATGACCTGAACAGTATAAAAAAAGAGTTTAAAATTAATGCATACAGTACAGTAAGCAGTATCGTTCAAAAAATATCACGTTTTACCAAAACAGATGGAAAATTAGGGAAAGAGGTCCGGATTTTAAAAGAAGAAATTATTAAAGGTCAAATGTAGACTTGACCCCCTTGTTAAACCCCCTTGTTAAAGGATGGTGATAGACCGCATGCCAGTCATCAGAAATTCTTTTGGCATTGAGAGCCAGGATTTTTGAAGCCAGGCATTTAACCTAGATCCATGGGAGGATAAGAAAGTGTGTGTTATTGGCAACCAAGTTCAGATTATTTTCCT
>QMMS01000432.1 GCA_003647375.1 Deltaproteobacteria bacterium | reverse complement strand
TCAACAAGATGACCGGCGACATTCGGGCTTTTGAAAAAAACTTCCCCCCCTTCCCGCGAGGCAGTGAAGAACGTGTGCGCTTGTTGAACAGCTTCAGCGCCATCCGTAAACAGATTGAGCGCCTGACCATGCCACCGGAAAAAGAGATGATGTCGACGATAATGAACGGGGTCACTTCTCAGCCGGATTCATCAACCAATATGGTCGAGCGCTTTGAGCAGTTTCTGCAATCCATCGGAACGCTTTTTCCGAATGACCCTGACGAACCGTCCGACACCGCTTTCAAAGAACTGGGGGAGAAGCTGCAGACGCTGTTGGAATTCATCTCACAGAAACGCACCGAGCTGGTTGAACAGGCAGGACCCAGGAAATATTTCCAAGAGAAGGATACTGTAGACATTCTTCAGATAGAGACCGTCAGCATCACCATTAAACAGGCCTTTTCAGACCAGACCGACTGGCAGATGACCGTCTCCCAGACGCAACTGATGGCCCTGCAGGTCTGATCCATGCCGCTCAAGATTACCCTGAAACCCCGGGAACGCATGGTTATCGACGGCGCGGTAATTCAAAACGGTGACACCAAGACCGAGTTCACTATAGAAAACAGGGTTCCTTTGCTGCGGCAGAAAGACATTCTTGCGGAAAAAGATGCTCACACGGTCTGCCGCCGGATCTATTATGTTATCCAGCTAATGTACATCGACAAAACCGACGCCGTGGCGCACCATGCCACCTACTGGAAGCTCGTGCAGCCCCTGGTGAAGGCAGCTCCCAGCAGTGTGACCCTGGTGGATAGGATCAGCGAGCAGATCCTGGCGGGTCAGTATTACCGGGCCCTCAAGCTGGCAAAAAAGCTAATGGCCTTTGAAGAGGAGGTAATGAAGCGTGTATAAAAGTCCCTTGCAGGCCTATCAGGCCATTGACAACTCTACAATGAACGGCCGTGAAACCGAAGCCAGAGTGCTCATGGATGCCGCGCTCAAATTAAAACAGTGCCAGCAGAACTGGGAAGCGGACAGCCATCGCCAACAACTGGATGCCGCCCTGCGTTACAATCAGAAAATCTGGTCTGTATTCCAGGTGGAACTGGAGCGCGAAGACAACCCCCTGCCCCTGAATGTCCGGCAGAATCTTCTGCGGCTCATCGCCTTTGTGGACAAACGCATTTTCGAAACCATGGCATTCCCGGAACCCGAAAAACTGACCATGATGATCCAAATCAACGAAAACATCGCAGCGGGACTGCGCACGCAATCCCAGGCAGCGTGATGAGGCGCTAAAAAAAGATGGACATGATCATGGATGCCAAACAGCAGATCAGCGACTGGATACAGATAGACAAAAACAGTCTAAACGACATTTCCTTAGAGGATGTGGAGATGTCGGCATATGCGCTGGAAAATATTGAGTCCGCCACCCTTCACATGGCAGGCACCACTCTGGATGAGGATACCACAGAAGACCTGAAGACGGTATTGGAGACCTATCTTGCCTGTAAAAGCTACTGGGTGGAACACACCCGGGAACTGGTGCTGTTCATCTGGAACACCAGCCAGGCCAAGACCATCGTCATCCCCGAAGAAGGCTGGATGCTCAGGGATGATATTACCATACACTGAGTGATCAGGCTGTAGGCTATAGACCGTTAGGCCTTTAGCAGCTTCCAGTCTATAGCCTACAGCCTAAATACCAATCAGCCTTCCCCCACCAGATTTAAATTAGAACCTGAACTGAGCGATTTTTCCCGAAGAGATGTGCCGAGATCTTGATGGAGGAGGGTTCGCAAAAAACGTAGGCATACCAGTGGACCTGTCGAGGCTTTTTGCAAACCCTTGATCCGCAAGAGATTGGTGCAGATCGAGAGAAAAATCGCTCAGTTCAGGTATAAGAAGGTTGGAATCAAGCAAATGGAAGTGTGTGCCGGTCATCTCGTTATGTCGCCATATTGACGATGCTGAGTTTGTTTCTGCCGCTCTCTTTAGAGTGATACAGACCTTTGTCGGATGCGGCAACCAATGCTGCTTTTCCGCTGCTTCCCGAAGTGAGGTTATAGGTGGTGACGCCGAGGCTGATGGTGACCTTAATAGTCTGCCCATCGAAAGGCATATCCGCCGCTTCCACAGCTCGCCTGAGTCTCTCGGCCAGAATGGCGCCGCCTTTCAAGTCGGTCTCCGGTAAAATAGCGGCAAACTCCTCACCCCCGTAACGAGCCACCAGGTCGGATTCACGGACAACTTTCTGCATGATGGCACTGATTACCTTTAACACCGCATCCCCCGCAGGATGACCGTAGGTATCGTTGACTTTTTTAAAACGATCGATGTCGAGCAGTATCAAGGTCAGGGGCTTCTGGTACCGAACGGTCCGACTGATTTCCCTGTCCAGGGCTTCCTGGAAATAACGGTGATTGAAAAGACCGGTCAATCCGTCTTTGGTAGCAAGTTCGCGAAGCTTTTCGTTGGCTGTCTGCAGTTCCATGGCCAAGCTTTCGGCTGTTTCCTTGGATCGTTTCAATTCCAGTATCAACTGCTCGTAGGAAACGTTCAGCTTGCCGAGCTCTTCATTTGCTTCCAGAAGCAGTTGCGAATACGGCTTCATGTTTCCGGCATCGATCTCGAAGTAGGACAGGATTTCTATACTCTTGCCGGCAACCGCATCGATGAGTCGGTTGATGTCTTCTTCGCTGAATCCATAGATGCGGCCCAGTGTTCGGTGGATATCCTTGATCTTTTCGGCGCATCGGGATCCATGATAAACCGACGACATCCGGTCGGCCAGCCACAATATGCGGGCTTTGGTTTCGAAGTTTTCGGGAACATTTTTAGTTTTATGGTGATATTGAATGGGCATGAAAATGGTTTCCGGCAACCCCCATTTTTCCAGCATGCGCGTGCCGACTTCCTGGTGATCGTAGCCGAATATTTTTTTCTCGGCCGCCACGACCGGCAAGGCGGAAACCCGTTTCTCGTCAAACACCCTCAGATATTCATCGGACATACAGAGATAGAGGATGACAATACCGATGTCCTGGAGAAGCGCCGTGATAAAAATATCATCACTTTTCTGCTTGATGGCTTTGGAAATGAGATCCGCCGCAACAGCCGAAGTTACCGCTCGTTTCCAGAAAACCTCGAAGTTGAAGTTTTCACCGGTGTCGAACTGTATCCATTTGACGATGACAAAGGAAAGGGCGATATTTTTCAAGGCTTCCGTTCCCAGGATCGTCAGGGCTTTCTGAATGCTGTCAACTTTCTGCGGAAGGGAATAGAAAGAAGAATTTGATATCTTTAAAACCCTTGCTGCAAGAGCCGGATCTGAAGAAACAATTTTGGCCATTTCAGACAGAGAAGCCTCGTCTGTCTTAACGGCTTCGATGATACGCAGTGCAATCGAAGGTAAAGAGGGCAGCTTGACATCATCGCTTAAAATTTCTTCAATCGTTTTCATGGGTATGGCAGTCTCCTTAGAAGTTCCGGTCTTGTTATCCCCATAGTTGCATAAACAACATGGCAAAGTGTAGATAATAAGCTGTTATTATATATAGCGATGCGAAACCAGCACTCAGGTTCGATTACACTATTTTCGTACTACTTTCAAACACAATATCCTCATCCAAACAAAATTAACAGTTCACGTGGTACGCCGGCAAGGAGCGAAATGATGACAAGAAGAAAACGAGAGGCGACCAGTGCGCGGCTTGAACGGTAAAAACGTGTTGGTGACCGGTGGCGCCAATTTATGCTCTTCTTAAATTAATTTGATCCGTATTTCCGAACAATGATTTCCTGCAATGGCCGCTTCGGGACGTGATGCACGCTGTTTTCATCACGCCAGTACTTGATGTCGCCACCGGATTCGATATATTCCACCCTTACTTCTTCTCGTGGCTTGCCCAGGGCAACGATTAAAAGAATCTGGTATTCGTCGTTGATAGTTAGATCTTTGCGCAATCCGTCTCGATTGATTGTTGCCAGAATGCATCCACCCAGGCCTTTCTCGAC
>QMMS01000431.1 GCA_003647375.1 Deltaproteobacteria bacterium | reverse complement strand
TAGTATCAGTGTCAGAGTTACCCAGAATGAAACTGATATAGCCAGTAACGTTGCTGACATTAGTAACAATGCTGCTAACATCAATATCAATGCTTCCAACATCAGTATTAATGCTAGTGCTATAGGGTCTCAGAACGGTAAGATTAATACTAATACCTCGAATATCAGCAGCAATGCTTCAGGTATTAGTAGCAACTCCTCGAGGATCACTGGTAATACTAATAACATTAGCAGCAACTCATCAAGGATAACATCGTTAGAAAACCAACCTGTACAGAGTGATATTATCTCAGGGGTATTCAATGGCGATACCTTACAGGTTTTAGGTGGATCAGATTTCACTGTATCCCGTATCAGCGGTAGCCCTGTAGGATTCTATCAGATCAACCTTGGCAGGTCTTTAGGTTCTTACTTTTCTATTGTTGGATCATCGCCAGGAGGTCATGTGTTAACTCAATATAAAGCGTCTAACCAAGCATGGATAGTTACCTCAGAGTTGGGAAGCATAACTATCCCTACAGATGTGAATGAGATTCACTTTATAGCGAGAGCTAACTAATGTTGCTTAAGTTGCCAAGTGCCGGGGTCAAGGGTTATAACTCTGATATTGACCCATGGGACCTGCCCCCTGAGTTTCTTACGGAGGGTATAAACTTCAGGGTAGATGCCAATGCTGTAAGTTCTCAGGGAGGGTACAGCAAGACAGCTGACGCCCCTACAGATTATTACCCCGGATTTATGATCCTAGCTAGAACCCGGTCCACTACCTTCGTCGTTATGGCGGGGCGGGATGCGGTATATGCATATGTTGGTCAATCCTATACAGATATTGGAGGTGGTACAGTATCCCTCTCTACAGACGATGAGTATTTCTGGGGTGGGACGCTAAGTGGTTCAGTATTACTGCTTAATAATAGAGTGTTGTATCCTCTCTACTGGACGGGTTCCGGAGCGGTTAAAGAGCTGCCATGGGATATAGCTGCTGGATTGACATGGAAGGATAAGGGGTTTACTTGTGACTCGTTAAGGTCACATAAGAATTTTCTACTGGCATTAAGCCTGCATGAGAGTATTGATAAGCCGGATAGCTTTAGGTGGTCGCACCCTGCTGATGAGAACGGTATCCCATTTACTTGGGATGAAACGAACCCTGCGGGTATAGCAGGGATACAATCCCTTGGTGGGGATGGCGGTAGGATCATTGATGGCCTATCTCTTAGGGACTCGTTCATCATATATTCACAGAACGCTATAGATGTGCTCGACTTATCTGGAGATGAGTTTGTGTGGCGTCGTCGGTCCTTGTCAGCCACTGTCGGACTATTGTCTAAAGATTGTGTAGTGGAAGTTAAGGGTAAACACTATCTGATGACTGATGGCGACATCGTGGTTAATGACGGTAATTCTATAGTCAGTATCGCCCACAATGCCATACAGAACCGGATTAAGATTTCTATTAATACTGAGTTCGTTGATCGGTCTTTTGCCGTTAGTATTGACGCACACAAAGAGATATGGTTTTGTGTCCCAGAGGGTGACTCTGAGAATGTAAACATTGCCTACATCTATCAGTGGAAAGAGCAGACGTGGGCTATAAGAGACCTACCGTCTGGTACTGCTTTCATTATTGCAGCACCAGAGTCTACAGACGCTGAAGGCTGGGAAGATGCGAACGTTACCTGGGCCAGTCGCATAGATAGATGGTCCGACGGAGTATCCCGAGTATCGTTTGATGAACTGCCCTATGGTGTGAATGCGGTTAATTCAGACTTACAGCTGCTGCAGACACCGGCACCGATAGAGGACCTTGGCACTATTCTAGAGCGTACAGATCTAGGACTAATAGACCAAGTGGCTGTAACGACTATTACAAGATTATATCCACATATCAGAGGGTCTGAGCCAGTGCGGATACAGGTAGGGTCGCAGGACTTCCCAGGGTCTGCTGTGCGATGGAAACCATATAACATATTTGACCCTACAAAAGACCGGAAAGTGGATGTAAGAACAACAGGGGCGCTTCATGCATATCGAGTAATGTCGGAAGGTAAGGGAGAGTTCAGGTTCTCGGGTGTTGATGTAGAATATGAACAGGATGGTGTCAGGTAATGCAAGTTGAACAGCCGCCAGAAAATACAGACATAGGATTATCAGGTTATTTAGTTAGAATGTTTAAGCTGATTGACCGAGAAATTACCTTCGGAGGTAAACTGCCTGTAAGGACCCTTTTAGCGCCAAAGCCTATAGTGGGTAAGTTATACTACTATGACCGGGCTATCGATACCGATATTACGCAGGAAGGGTTGTATATCTATAAGACAACAGGGTATGAGTTTATAAAATGAATGATAATATTTCAGTATTGATAGTAGCACCTCACATGCTTAAAATGGTCTGGGGTACCGTGGCGCCTCTTCTGCAAATGTCGGAGGAAGTAGCTGACAAAAATACCTGCAGCGACGTGACAAAGTACATCCCTAAGATTGAGTCTGGTGAGTGGAAACTTATATCCATGATAGATGGTGATAAAACCGTTGCTGTGGCTATAGTTATGATTGATGTGGCACACAACGGTGTGAGGTCTCTGATCATAACGTCAGTCGGCGGGTCTGGGGTCAAGTTATGGGGTCCTAAGTTCATGGCATTGTGCCGTGAGATTGGTCGGCATGAGAAGTGTGCCAGGCTCATGACAATGGTTTCCAGGACAGGCTGGATTAAGTTAGGTAAGCCATACGGGTGGGAAGAAGTTCATACAACATATACATGTGATTTAGGAGAGCAGCAATGAGTCCGGGTGGAGGAAGTTCAAGTGGTGAAACGCAGTCTTTTGGCTCAGGGTTTAATACCGGGAGCAATGTTTCTGGTGGTGCCAACATAGGACAGGGGGGCAGCACAGGGTTTAACTCTGCCTCTGGTGGTAACGAGTCAACACAGACCAATGACTCCTTTGGCAACAGCTCACAGGACGTCTGGGGCCCTCAGTCAGGCCATCTACAAGGTGTATATGGCGGCGCTCAAGGGTTATACCAGGGGCAACAGGGACAGCTGGCTGCTGAGGGTAATCGTGCCGGTAATATGATTGGAGACGTCCAGCAGGGCGCCATGGGTCAGTGGCAGGATAAAATATCCGATGGCAATGTGAATGCCTATACAGACCAGATGAAGCAGTCTATTGCCAAAGACGCCGGTAATGCCTCCAACCAAATGATGAATAGCCTGGATGCCAGAGCAGCAGGCTCTGGGATGTCAGGGGGATCACGGCATGGTACTGCTATAGGGCAGGGCTTAACCGGTATCAACGACTCTATGTTGAAGCAACAAGCCAATGTCGGTTATCAGGCTGAAGAGTCAGCACGTAACCGACAGATGCAAGCACTGGGTCAGAGTCAGAATATGGCCAATCTAGGAATGGCAGGCTTTAATCCAATGAATGCTCAATGGTCTGGACTTCAGAACTATGCGGGCGCCGTCGGTGGTCCTACTGCGCTCAGCCAGTCTCAGCAGGGTAGTACAGGTCGTACTGATTCCAAAGGCTGGAATGACAGCTTTGGAGCTAATGAGAGCTGGAACCAGAACCTCGGCTTTAACTTTGGTTTAGGTCAAAATTATGGCGAAAATGCCAACTCGTCTGACAGCGAGAAATCACAATGGAACGCAAACGTATGAAGACTGAAACGGAAAGTTCAACAGGTGGTATCCATACTCAGGCAGATGGTCCGGGGTCAATGTTTGGCTATCAGGAACGTGGCGACGCTGCAAGGGGTTTAATGTCTCCTACAGCTCTCTACAACCAGCACCCGATGGGTGGGTTCATGAACGGCATCATGGGTACCATTATGAACGGTAATAACGCTCGACCTCCTACAGGCGGGGGTGGTGGAGGGCAGCCTGTTGCTCCACCAACGGAGTTACCTCAGAATGCTTATCAAGGTCCTGCTAATCAGTATGACCCTGAAAGCCGATGGTTTAGAAACAATGATGGTAATATTGTTGAAGATAAATATGGCATG
>QMMS01000430.1 GCA_003647375.1 Deltaproteobacteria bacterium | reverse complement strand
TTATATAGACAGCGATCAGTTAGAGATGGAGAGTCACAACATGTAATCGAATATGGAATGAAGTGGTTTGCAAGACAATCAGAAAACAAGACTTTACATACAAGGCCTATATCTCATTCGGATATTAAACCTAATATGGAAATAGAGTTTTATTATGATAAACCAGTTACGATCATGCATAACGAAAAAGGGAAGGCATTTGCTTATCCCGGAGAGTTTGTAAAACAAGATGGGGCTAGTGTTACCCTTAGAGCTTTAGATGGCTCTCAGCGTGTTGTAAAGAGCTTAGGAGGCAAGATAACAAGTAAGTTAGAAGAGACTGTAATGTGGGGTAAAGTTAATAAAGTATCAAAAGGATATGTATCGTTTAAGAGTGCCAAAGGTAAAGATGATGTTACAGTTCCTTTAGATAAAACTTATGCAAGAAACCTTGATAACCAAAGAATAGAAGGTAAAGTAAATAGATATGCTAAACGTGGAGTAGTTGAGTGGTTTGAGAATGAAGAGAGAGAAGGTGGTTTTACAAAAGAGAATAAGAAACTGAAGTATTATCAAATGAAAGTACCCCCAACTGCTTTAAGGTGGATGGATAAAGGATTAACATTTACGATACTAGGCGGTGCAATGCAAGTTGTATCTGGATTGAATAACCTAGTAGGCGGGGTGTTTAACCTTACAAGTATGCATCCGGGAACATTAAGAAAGAAAGGACAAGCCGTAGCTTTGATGCATCAAGCTGAACAAGTAGCTTGGGATAAAATGAGTGATGCTGAAGAAAGAAGTAGTGAAAACAAGTTACTTTACTCGATTTACAGTTCTTTGAGAGCTTCGGGATTAACCGGAGATTCAGTAACTGATCTTGTAGCTGAGAATGGGAAGATAGGTTCAGGCTCTAATATACTTAGAATAGCCGAGACCGAGAACAAAAGAAACCTACTTAGAATGATGAGAGATAAATATGGTTGGGGAGCATACAATAAACATAAGTTAGCTTTAATTGAAGAACGTTATACAGCAGATGAAGTTAGATTAGCAGAAATAGAACTTGAATTAGAAGAATTAAGTAAAGAATGGTCTCGTTACAAAACTACCTTAGCCAAGAAGAAGACTTGGTGGGAACCTAAATTAATAGATAAACTACTTAATGAATCTGACGACGGCTACAGTTTAAACCAAGATATGATGATTGATCCATCTACAGCTAGAAAGTTATTCAAGTTACGAATGGTAGATTACATTAGTAAGTCTGGGTTTAAGTGGTTCTTAATGCCTGAGAGATGGCTGAGAACTACCTCCTTTGCAGTAGGCTTGCAAGAGGGGTTAAACTTAGGACTAAAGAACGACGCATTAGTCCGATACGCTGAAAGAGTTGAAAGGAATACACAAGCCAAGTATAATGACTTTGAGAAACAGTCTGTTGCTGAAACTAAACTAGGTTCATTCTTTGCAAGGTTTGGACAGTTTAAGTTTAATAATGTAAAAGCAATGGAGAGAGCTAGGAAAGAAGCATTAACGCAAATAGGTAGTAAAGGAATACGTGGTATTGCTACTCATGGTACAATTGAAAGTAAAGACAAAGAAGGTAAACGAATTTATACAGCCAATGCAGCACGAAAGAGTTTATCAGTTATACTTTTACATACTTTAGGCAAGATATTATCGAATAAAGTATTGTGGGGTATATCGATCATAGGCTCGCCTTACATTGATACAATAATGAGTGCTATCTCTGTACTAATGATGGGAATAAAAGGAGGTTGGGAAGATGATGATGAACGTTACAGCTTCTACTTTGACTTCCTTGAAGCCACTCCATTGGGATTAGGTAAGTCAATGATGGTACAGCCTTTATTTATGCCTGACAATGCGAGTATACTCGATTATAATAGAACTACTAAAGCAATGGGTAAGTTATTTGATGCAGAGAACCCCTTTGAACTTGGAAGTAAAGGAATACAGAACTTTATATTCCCTTACAGACATAAAACTAAATGGCAGACAGAGAAGAGTTGGAAAGAATCAGAATGGGATGAGTTTTTTGGATTATAAAAAGGATAGCTAATGGCTAAGTATACCAAAGCTGAAATAAAGAAACATGTTGACGATAAGTTTAAAGTATGGCTTTCAAATGAAGACAGAGATAACTTAGGGATTATGCAGTGGGCAAAAGATCTGTTCCCTCAGTATCTTCCGCAGGCAACTCCCGAGTTTCATAAAGATTTATACTTGGCACTTCTAAACTTACTTGATCCTACGTTAATTAATAGACTTGAAAGGCAATTAATGATAACAAGTTATAGAGGTTCTGCTAAAAGTTCAATTGCTAACATGATCTTTGCTTCTTACCTTGTTGCTAACAACGGTCGCTTAATAACCATTAAAACTAGAGAAGGTATCAAAGAAGTACGAATACAAGAACGTTTTGTAGTTATTATATCTGAGACTGCTTCTATGGCTGAAGAATTTACTGTAAGAATAAGAAATGAATTTTCTACTAATCCTAATATCCGTTATTATTATCAATTAGAGATAGAAAATGCCTATGATGATACTACAGGCAAATGGACTAGAAGTGGATTCAATATGAATGGTTGTTTTGTTATGGGTGCTGGCGTAGGCCAACAGATAAGAGGAAGAATACAAGGGGCGTCACGTATTACTACTGCTATTTTAGATGACATTTATTCAGAAAAGAATACTATAACTCCTGAGAGTAGACAGAAGATCGCTAAGTGGTTTATGAACGCTGTTTCTAACTCAGTTGATGATCTTGTAGGTAAAATGATACTAGTAGGTACAATACTTTCAGATGATACATTACTTGTTTCTTTAGAAGATGATCCACTTTGGATTAAGTTGAAGTACCCACTTATGGATATTAAAAAGTTTCATAAGTTTATGGCTGAACATTTAGATATTAATTACGATACACAAACTTGTTATTTGCCTTATGATAATATACAAGATCAATATGAACGTAAAAAGAAGAATAGAAGATATTTTGAAGCATTAGAGAAAAAAGAAGACTGGACTCTCGCATGGCCTGAAAGACAGAATCTTTATTTCTTAGCATTACAAGTTCAATCTAAAGTTATCAATAACTCTATGGCATCTCTTTACCAAGAGTATTTCCATCAGACAATACCTTCTGAAGAAAAACGTATACGCCCTGAGTTCTTTGTTCATAAGAAAGTAGAGCATAAGTACGAACATTATTATAATTGGATTAGATTTGAAGAAGAAAACGAATGGAGAATATGCAACATAGAGTTTGGAATAGATTTAGCCTCCGGGGTTGGTAAGGATAATACTGTTATTACTGTAGTAGCTGTATTAACTGATAATAGAATAGTTATACTTATGCAAAAAGCCGGTAAATTTATTATTCGTGATGATAAAAAGAACGATACCGGAGATGACGTACGTTATGGGAAAGTTATTACTGATAGAACTCAGATTAGAAAGATTGGAGCAATAGACGAAGCCTTTCGGTTATCTTTAATATACCACCCCAGAAAAGTTAAGATAGGTGTGGCTGGAATGGAGATTGCACTTAGCAGACAGTTTAGACAAGTCTTTAATGCTAATAGTGACTATACTACAATTATTGAGAGTATCCCTCAGACTAAACGTGAAGGCGATAAAGTGCAAAGAATACTAGATATATTAGTAGGTTTCTATGAAACTAGAATGGTTATTCATTCAAGCCAATTGGCTGATTTAGAATATGAGTTAGAGTATCTTGGCAAGGCAGCTAATGATGACAGAGCGGATTCTACCGCTACTGCTTTTATGCATCTACAATTACCCCCTAACTTAGAAGAAAGTTATTTCGAAGAATCTACTACTAATACTAATATTTATGACATTAGGAAAGCCGGTAATAGTGATTTATCGATGGCGGATCGTTGGAGAGTAATCTAATGTTTACTTATGAGTTTGAAGGTGAGTACCATAAGATATACAGAGATTACAATGAGTTTAGAATAAATGAACCCTTTGCTGAATTTTAT
>QMMS01000429.1 GCA_003647375.1 Deltaproteobacteria bacterium | reverse complement strand
CATCTTCTTGTTTAGGCATAAACTCTGGGAGGTCATATTCAATAAACTCTTCTGTTGTGTCTTCTTTCTCTGCCTCTACTACTACGGCTTCTTGTTGTTGTTCTGTCGCTGTCTCTTTGAAAAATACTTCAAACTTTTCACTATAGGTCTCACCAGCCGGGTTCTTACCACTTATTAAGATTGTACCTGTTTTCACACCGTTGTTATTCTTTCCTCTGTAATCAAGAACTCTTACACTAATAATACCTTCTTCATAAAGATCATCTAAATTAGATTCTTCTAAATCAACCTCGCTTACTCCTATTTCTGGAGCTTCTTTTAATGTATACTTTTTTACTGTATTCAATGGAGAGGGCTTTTGTTCTTCAAGGGTAGGTTCGACTATGGGTTCGGGGGTTAAAGTCTCTCCTTGCGTCTCTGTAGGCGTTATTTCAGCAATCTCAGGCTCTATTTCAGTAGCATCCTGTACTGTTTCTTCTATAGGGGTAGTGGTAGTTAGAACTTTCTCTACTTCTACTAATAACTCTAAAGCATCGGGGCTTTTATCTAACTTAAATGTTTTTTTAATTCCTTGTAAATCAGCAGTAGTCAGAGCAGGTAAACCTTCAATAATATCTTTATACTTATTCTCTACTTCTTCATTACCTTCAAAATCAATGGTCTCACTAATCTCAGTCTCGGGTGTAGTCTTTACGTTATCATCTTTAGCTTCGGCTATTGTATTCCCATAAGGGGTAATAGAACTTAACTCGGTAAAGATCGGTGCTTTCAATGCATCAACTTCGGGAGCATATTTAGATAAATTACCAGTCTCTAATATATTGGCAGTCTGTTCTCCGGTTATTCTTTCGATCAATTGTTGGTCTGAATAACCTAACTTCTGGCCCATAGCAATATTGGCTACTACTACTGGTTTAACTCCATGAACTTTAGCAATGTCACGTATCTCTTTCTTTCGGGATATATCGCTTATAACTCGTCTAGTAGATTTATTAATATCAGTAGGTGAGTAACCTCTCGATAAGTGTTCTCTCGATAAGCCGGTATCATAAGATTCAGATATAATAGATTCAATTATTGTTTGGTCAAGTATATTAGCATCAATATCTTCTAATGCTTCTTCAGCTTGGAGTTTAGATTCAGTTTTTTGATTAGGGTCTAAGAATCTTTCAAGTGTATTGGCAAACTTAGAGGCTGTAGATTTCTTAGGATCACCTATGATGTCTGTAACTAATTGTTCACGTGCTTTCTTAACTGCTTCAATGTTCTTGGGTCTGCTTAATCTTGAATAGGCTTTCTTTCCCTCTGCCTTAAGTTCCCGCTGTTCCTTTGCGGTTGTTGCGGTTTCTTTTACTGCGGCTACCCCACCCATTCCAGCACCAAGTATAAAGCCTAATGCTAAACTATTCTGTTCGGGTATTGTAAGATCTTTACCTTCAATGAACTTGGCTAAAGGGGCTTCTCTTCCTTCAAGTATAACATCTCCTAAACTCTCTGATAGTCCCTCAAAGAATGAACCCATTCCATAAGTAGAAATAGCTTTAGTTGCCAATCGTTTACCAAACCCAAATGCTGGGAATAAGGCTTCAGTTAAAGTCTCAACTCCCATTTCTAAAGTTTCTTTACCTACATCACTAAACTTAAATTCTTCATCATTTCTAATTGCTCTTCCTAATTCAGATCCAAATGCTTTAGGAGCAAACGTAACTGCACCTTGTCCAAAACCTACGCCTACATTAGCTAAGTAATAACCAAGTTTACCAATCCCTTTTGAACCGGCTTTGGCTTTGGCTAAGGCTTCATAAGCAGCATTAAAACTCTTACCTCCGCCTATGCCCCCTGTAGTTCCAAGTATGTAAAGAAATGCACCACTATTAACAGCGGCTCTTGTTCCAACTTCAGCTAAATTAGATTGTTCACGCATGGCATTGTAAGCACTTAAATCTCCAGGCTTTATATCCTTACGCATTTCAACTTCCATTGCTTCACTAATTTCATCAGCAAATCCCATCGTACCAAATGTAGCATAGTCAGCTAAGTCTAATATACTTTTAAACAATCCTACTCCTGCACCATAGAATACAGCTTCGTCAGTTTCTTGCGGTCTAATAAAAGGTTCATCGGGCACTAGGTCAGCAACAAACTTACCTACATCTTCTTTCCAAGTCTTCTCTTTAGGGTTAGCATAAATAGCATTAAACTGATCTTTTAACTTGGGATTAAATATAGCTACTTCTTCTGTACTTAACATATCAAAAAGTTTGTTCCTCTGCGAAGGGTCTTGCATTAACTCATCAAACTGATTGGGAGTAGGAGTATTCTCTGCGCTTCCCCAAAACTCATGTAAAGGATCTGTTACTATTTTATAAATGGTGTCTTTCGGGCTTATTAAGTTACTCATAATCTACCTCTCTATAGAGTATGTGAGTGGAATAAGTTATTTGAATTTAAATTCATTATGTAAGTAATTCTTTTGTGGTTGGGTATATGTTTCTTGTCCTTCTTGTTGTTCTTTAACAGTAGAAGTAGTTGGAGCATAAGGGTCAACAAACATATTTATTCTTTCTTGAAGCTGCTGCTGCTTTCCTAAAGTTCCCATATAGTTTTGAATAAGTGTTAAAGGATTATTCTCAGCACCATACCATTCTTCAGTATCATAAGCCTTAGTGATATCCTCTACAAACTGTTTATTACTAAGCATACTTTTTAATATTACATCGGGATTCTCTTTCATTAACTCTTTAGAATAAGGGTTCATCTTGTCTTCATCAGCGGGAAAGTATTTCTTTAGAACTTTACTATCACCTTGCATCATAAAGTTTAATACTACACCAGCTTGTGCTTTAGCCGCAGTATCATACATCTTCTTATTGGCTTGTAATATTCTAACTCGTTCATTTCTTTGTGCAGGAGTAAAACCGGCAGAACCCATTGTAAGAATGTCTTGTTTCATTTCATATTCTTTCTCCATCATTAATCCTTTCAGATTATGCTGATACTTAAAAATATCTTTCTTGGCTCTTACAGCATCTTTAGCTTTTTCTACAGAACTAACTCCAAATGTTTTATCTCGCCATTCTGTTTCTACTTTAGTTTCAAATTGTCCATTCTTACCAATTACACTTTTAGTGAACATGATCTCTCTTTGTTGGCCTTCAGCATCTTCCATAATTTTTAATGTTTTTTCGGGCATGGTCTTCATTAAGAAATCCCATTGCTTGGCAGGATCCATTCCTTCGATTGGTTTCATTCCGGTCAAACTCTCTACCCATTGGCCAAGTTTCTTCTTACTATCTTCTTGTTTCTGATATTCTAATGTAGTTAGTTTCTGTTGGTACATTGGAGTTATTGCATCCATTCCTTCTAGTATGTCATTACTAGCCGAGTAAGCAACAGTATCTTGATATACTTCAGCAACTTCCCCTACTGTTGAAGCCTCTTTAAAAGCAGCAGCAGCCTGAACAACTGTCTCATTCAATCGCTTACGTTTACCTTCTTGTTCAATTCTAACTACATCTCGTTCTAAGAACTGCCCAAACTGATTTAATTGCTGTAAAAATTGATTAGCCATAATCGTTATCTCCTTCTTATAGGTGCAGCGGTTCTTTTATCCCACCAATTAGTAGTTGCATCCCAAATGTCTTCAAGGTCTCTCATAACTGGATTCTGCGTATTGTCAAAGCTAGTATCGAGAGTTCCTTTTTCAAAACTAGGACTCATACTAGCTTGGTTTACTGTATTACTTATACTACTTCTACTTTCTGGTAATTGTAAAGGAGAAGTAAATTCATTCAAATTAGTTCCATACTGTCCGCCAACATTCATATCAAATTGTCCTACATTAACATTTGTCATTGATTGCATTCCTTCGCCTTGTGCCATTGCTACTTCTTTATTAACCGAAGATAACACTTCGCCAGTAGGGGAAGTATATTCATTGAAAGGAGTACTGTACTGATCCATGCCTGCATTAACGTAATCGGCTACTGCCATTGTTCTATCACCTTGAAAAGTTGACATATCACTATT
>QMMS01000428.1 GCA_003647375.1 Deltaproteobacteria bacterium | reverse complement strand
TCATTCCAGAATCTGTTTTCAAACTAGTATACCTCATGATTTGATTATCCACCTGGATTTCAATATGGCGGCATGGCCGCGTTCGATAAATTTGCCGGAAGCACATTTATTCTTCGATTTTGTAGTCAATGGTCCTGAGTTGTCCCCTTCTTCTGATTTCGATTTGGACCCCGCTGGACGATTGAAGATTTTCATAGAGTTTCAATGCATCGTCCACCGATTCGATTTTATTCCCATCCACGCCGGTGATCACGTCACCGTTTCTCAGTCCCATGTCGCTGAAGATTGATTTGGACCGAATCCCGGAAATGGTGAGCCCGTCAGGGTTGCCATCCTTGAAGTGCGGCCGAATGCGAATCTGTTTCATTAAAGAATTCAGGTCATTGACCGCTGTTTCAATTTTATCACGCTTCAGCGTAATGTTTGTCTGAACCGGCTGTTTGCTTGTTTTTGCCGAAGATCCGCTGCGACGCCGGGAGGATGCAGAAGCGCTTTTAATTTTTTCCATTTCCAGGACCTCGTAGGTGCCGTCCACGTCCAGGATAACTTTTTCGCGATGTATTTCTTTCACAATGGCATTTTGTACAGTATCGTTTACCCTGTAAAGGGTCTGCTTCCTCAATTTTGTATCTTCGATGACCGCATAGGTTTCCGCGGTTTGTCCGGTGACGGTTCCCCACAATTTCTATTTGAGTTCGGTTGTTTTCAATTCGGCGATATCGACTTTGTCTTCTAAGATTTCAATTGGTTGTTTCCTTTGCAAGCGGAAAAGATTGCGTTCCTTGATCTGTTGGTATTCATCCAGGGTTTTATGGGATTCATTATTGACAGACTGGGTTTTTCCGACCGCAGTCAATCCAGGGTTCTCCGTCACAAGCCTTGATACGGCAGTCTGGTAAAACAGGCCGACACTGAAATAGGCGACTCCCGTAATGAGCAACAGGTTAATTATGGTCAGATAGAATCTCATCGCACTGAAAATTTCGGTTTCTCGACAGTTCCGTACAGTTTGACGGGAAAGCCTTTTTCTCCTGTTTTTTTTGAGGGCAGCAGGCTTTTCGGCAGCGCTTTTTTTAAACTCGCCATCAGAAGGTGCTGCGGCGCTACATTCCCCTTGAATTCAAGCCGACTCCGCTCAAAAGGTTTTCGGAAAAGAACCACGCCGGTGACATCACCGTCAATCTGATCGCCGGCTATTTCACAACGGTTGAGTCGCAACGAACGCCGGTCGACAATTAGCTCAGCCTCTAGTTTATCAAATGCAAGATTGTTTATGCTGAAAACCGGGTTGGTCAACCCCACCTCTCCATCCTCAACATGCAGGATGACATCCACGCTGTTATCGGTCCCGCTCTCACTGCCGAAGCTGATGGTGCTGTCCAAACGCCCTGCTATCTTGCGCCCGGAAAGTGTTTGCAAATATTCATTTTCCTCCAGCCGGATCCCTTTCAACTCGACGGCCGCGGTCACCTGGTAACCAGTGTCTGCTTTTTGGATGTCGATTGATCCCTTTAGATCTCCGCTGTAAGCCTTGCCGATAAAGCGCACTGTTTTTAGAGGCGAAAGGATCGACAGATACTGTGGCCGCACATACAGCTGATCAATGTCGACCCATGTATCTTCCCGGTATGCGATGGAGACCGCACGGAGTTTCAACCCCGGTGGAAAGGCCGGCTTTACGGTGTCCGCTGTAACGGCATATTCAGGATAATGCTTTCCAAGATAGCCGGAAACATACTCCATGGCTGCATCCGCCGGAAACAGCACATACATAAAAAATGCGGTCACGGCAATGATATATCCGGAATAAAGTACCCATTTGCTTAATTTATTCATAGGTTACACTTCAAGCGTCTCTACCTGCAATACAACGTTTAATATCCCTTGTTTGTCGTCGCTCTTGGTCAATGAAATCCTTTTAATGCTGACCATATTTTTAGAGGTTTCGATTTTATAAAGATATTGGGTGATCTGCTCAAGGCTCAGTCCCTTCAGTTTCATCTCCACCTGGGATATTTTATACGGGCTGTCCTTTTGCTGGGTCAGGGTCGGTTTCATGGAGGCCATTTTATCCTTAATCCCGACCTCACCGGCAAGTTGGACAAGAAAAGAGAGAAGCGTAAAGCTTTTCCGGCGTTTTTTAAACCGTTTTTCAGCCTGTTCTCCCGTACTGATGAGGGTTTCATATTCTGCCTTGAGAGAACGGATCTCCTCCAGATTGCGGCTGTTCACCGTCAGGCTGCGCCTCAATCTGTCTTTGCGGTCCATAAAGGGAAAAATCGCAAATTTAACCACCACAAACAGACAGATGAATCCGACGCCGGCCATTACGGCCACCCTTTCGCGCCGGTTAAGTTTCATGGCGATAGGTTTGAACCACTGCATCAGATGACGGCCTTTATTTTGAAGCGTACGCGATCCCCGCTTCGATCCTTGTTTGTTGAGGTGATGGAGACACTTTTAAACAACGCGGCGTTCTCCAGACTGCTCTTTACATCGTCAACCGCATCGAACCCTCCGGTGTCGCCGGAAATGAGAACGCTGTCTGCGCCGATAATAACACTTGAAAGCTCGACATCTATCTGTTTGGGGATGTGGCGGCTGATATCATTCAGTACGTCAATGGCCATTACCGAACGATTTGTTTTTGCCGAAAAAGTAGCGTCTTTTTTGAGCTCATCCAGCTTTACACGCATCTGCTGGAGCGGATCGACGATCCGTTTTACATCGGGAAACGTGGATGAGAATACGTTGCGAACCTCTTCCTCCACACGCATGGAACGTTTTTTCATGGAAAAATAATCAGCTACGAAATTCCCAAAAAAGAGCAGAACCACCACCAGGGCGATCAGCCCGGTTTTAAGGATATCGCCTTGATACTGGACCCACCCCTTCTGAACCGTAAACCCACCCCTGCGAAAATTCAAGAGATCGAATCCCACGATCGCGCTCATGGCAAGTGCGAGGGACGCATCCATGGTATTGACCTTCCACATGACACCCTCGGTGTCGATGGAAACCTGTCCGCTCAAGGCAATGAGATCCATGGTCCTCACCGGGATCCCGAGTTCTTCGCGGATGGCATCTTCAACATGAGAATCTTCCAGGGCGCTACCCGTCAGCATCACTTCCTGGATGTCACCATCCAGGCCTGTATGTTTTTGAAAACCGGCAAGCGTTTGGTGAACAATCGAGCAAAAATGGCTAACCCCCGCCGCAGTGCTCAATTGCGCCCTGAGTGAACGCACGAGGCAGATGTTGCCGTCGAGCAGCAGAAAAAGCGTTGCCCGATGCGGTTCAATCAAGGCAAGCAGACGATTTGTGTTGTCATTTGAATAGGTGGCCAATGAACTGGCCAGCGCATAACCGCTGATGGTGAGCACGTCCGGTTCGAGGCCATGCGATTTGAGCTGGTCGAGATAAAACCCCACTTTTTCTTTTTGAATGGCTGCCGTAAAAACAAGGTGCTGTTCCGTATCCGCCACATTGTTCAGCACATTGAAATCAATGATGACATCCTCCGGTGGGTACGGCAGGATGGATTCCAGCTCATAGGGCATAATCTGGCGAAGCTTTTTCTGCTCCTTGAAAGGTGCTTTCATATTGCGAAAAGCAGCCAGGCTGGCCGGCAGGGAAGCAATGCAGGTGGCCCCCTCCAGATCCATTTCCGCGGCAATTGTTTCCAGGGCCAGCGACAGCGATTCTTCATCGTCTTGATCCCCGGAAAAAGGGATATGCCGATGGTCTTCTATCCAGTTGCCCTTTATACCGCCCCTGACGAGTACCGCTGAAACAGCAGTTTCGTTTATATCCAGTCCCAGAATTTTTCTGCTCATGAGATCCCGAAACATTTCATGCCTGACGGTGTTATCCGGGCATGAAATGATTTATTGCAGCCTTGGGTTCCATGCTCAAGGCCTGATGCATAAATGATATTTATAGCTTAATTTTCCTGCCAACTCAAGATTTTACAGTACCATTGCCCTGTTTTCTCTATTCTGACCCTCTGAACAACGGCACTGATGCTCATT
>QMMS01000427.1 GCA_003647375.1 Deltaproteobacteria bacterium | reverse complement strand
TCTTGATGGAGAAGGGTTCGCAAAAAACACAGGCATACCCGTGGATCTGTCGAGGCTTTTTGCGAACCCTCGATCCGCAAGAGATCGGTGCAGATCGAGATAAAAATCGCTCAGTTCAGGTTTTAGTATAATGAGATTCCAAATCGTTATAACATATCTCGCCAATGAGCGCGAAAAGCGGGTAATCCATTCCGTGCTCGATGATATTTCGGACATCCTGTACTTAACTGATCTAAAAGCACACGAGCGGGCATCGGCTCTTAAGATGGCGGATGTAATCCTGTCCAGAAGTGTTGTTGAAGCCGAGATCAAGTTGCAGGAAGTCGTTCAGTTGAAAAGTACCCGATTCATTCAATTGATTTTTGCCGGAGCGGACAACGTGCCATTTGCGGCAATCCCTGAAAACATAACAGTGGCGAGCAATGTGGGAGCTTTTGCAGAGCCTCTGGCGGAACACGTACTGGCTATGACTTTGTGCCTGGCCAAGTCGATATTGCCCAGGCATCTCCAGCTTGCGCATGGAAACTTCAACCAAACGGTTCTTAACAAGGAACTGAGAGGCGGCATCTGTGGGATTGTCGGGATGGGAAGCAACGGGGCCGCCATTGCACGAGTGATGAAAGGTGTCGGCATGGAAGTCCATGGGATCAATCGATCCGCCACATCGTCTTTTCCCCTCGATTTTATTGGAGAACTCGCCGATATGGATGAGGTACTAAGAAGATCTGATGTCGTCGTGTTGACGGTTCCTCTGACCAGACAAACACTTCACCTTATTGGGCGTCACGAATTTGAAATCATGAAACCGGATGGCATCCTTATCAACGTTGCCCGCGGGAAGGTGGTAGCGCAACGGGCGCTGTATAACCATTTAAAAACCACACCAGCATTCAGCGCCGGTATCGACACGTGGTGGTCCGAACCTGGTGATCCCGGGGGATTCAAATTAGACTACCCGTTTTTCGACCTGCCCAATATGGTTGGGTCACCTCACAACGCTGATGACGTGCCGGGTATAATGACGGCAGCCACGAAAATTGCCGCGGAAAATATTCGCTGTTTTCTTGAAGGCAAAGCAATAAGGGGTAAAGTCAATAGAGCGGATTATATCCCCAGAAAAAATACGGAACTATAACCCAAAATAAGTTTAGCGCTACAGCCGAGGGATAATACCGACGCGACCCTGAAAAACTCGCTCCCAAGAGGTCGTAATACCGAACAGCGCCAAATCTTGAAGACTATTTTATTCCTATGCTACTTCATATGATTTCTTGGGCTAATTTGCAAACTGTTCGGCATAACGGCCTCTAAGGATCTCAGACAGTTTCAAGGTCGCGTCGGCATCACCCCTCGGCTTTCCGAAGGCCGGCAAACAACCCAACTTGCGGTTTGCGGATAATCGCGTTTCGAAATGCCCTTGTATCGGTTATAGACCCGAAATTTTTTTCTTGACTCGTTAATCAAGAGCCTGTTATACAGAATGAGACCGACCGGTCTGTCCCTGTTCCCTTTGAGGAAAAAATAAGTGAATCTTAAAGAAACAATTGTTCATGAATCCATGAAACTCTTTTCCTTAAATGGTTTTTTGAGCACTTCCATTCAAGATATCTTATCGGCTGCAAACACTTCCAAAGGTGGATTCTACAATCATTTCACAAGTAAAGAAGATCTATTCTTTCGTGTTTTAGATGAAGGACGCAAAATTTGGCGTAAGAAAAATTTGCGTGGAATAGATGAAATAAAAGAACCTATTGATAAAATAATACAACTGCTAAAAAATTATAAAAATAGATACCT
This sequence comes from Deltaproteobacteria bacterium, assembly GCA_003647375.1. The sequence continues at coordinate 2,244 of QMMS01000427.1, read as the reverse complement.
CTTAGATGCCGAGAATTTTCCCGGTGGATGTATTTTTATTATGTTTGCGGTTGAACTTGGTGACTCTCGCCCACACCTGTCCAGGGAAGTTCAAAAGGGTTTTACGGGTCTGAAGGCGATGCTCAAAAGGCTGCTGGACAATGGTCATCCAAAGTCAGCAGCGTACAACGGTATAAATACCGATACGATTACAGAAATCATATTTAACGGTATGTTGGGGGCTTCCGTAAGTTACAGCGTTGATAAATCCCATGAAGCCCTTGATAAGTCAATTAACGCCCTAATCGATTACCTTGATAAACTAAAAAAATTACAGGAGGAAGACTGACAATGATCGATTTTACTTTCACAGAGGAACAGGAAATGTTCAGAAAAGCGGCCAGGGAATTTGCCGAAACAAAACTTGCGCCCCAGGTAGCCGGGATGGAGGAAACCGGGGAGGTCAGTGATGTTGTGGTCAAGGCCTTGGGTGAGGCGGAAATGATGGCTATTACGATCCCCGAGGAGTACGGCGGACTGGGGCTGGGGTATACCGAACGCCTGATCGCTTTGGAAGAGATCAGCCGGGTTTCCGTGGGGACCGCCATGATGTTGCAGGTCTTTGCCCTGGGTATCGAGCCCATCGTCAAGTTTGGTTCCGAAGAACAGAAACGCAAATATCTTCCGGGACTGGCGTCGGGAAAGCGTCTGGCGACTACGGCCGTGACCGAGGCCACCGGCGGATCGGACCCTACCGGCATCAAAACGGCCTACACCAAGGATGGAGAGAAATTTATCGTCAACGGCCGCAAGTGTTTTATCACCAATTCACATATAGCTGACACGATTACTATTCTGGCCAAAGCCGACGACAATCCCAAGGCTTTCTGCGCATTTGTCATCGACGAGAGCATGCCGGGCTGGAAACCCACCCACAAGGAGCACAAAGTGGGCATGCATGGCTGCAATACCGGCGAACTTTTCTTTGAGAACCTGGAAATCGGAAAAGAGCAGCTGCTGGGCGAAGAGGGAAAAGGCTTGAAAGTAACCATGGCCGCCATCGGTGATGTGGGCAGGGGCGGTATGGTCGGTACCGCTCTGGGACTTCAGGCCGCTTGCCTGGAGGAGTCGATCAAGTTCGCCAATCAGCGAATTCTCTATGGCAAGCCCATCAGTGCCCTGCAAACCATACAGAATAAAATAGCGGATATTAAAATCGATCTGGAAGCCGGAAGATTGCTGGGGTACAGGGCGGCGGCCATCCAGGATGCCGGTGGCCGTTCCAGCAACGAGTTTGCCGTAGCCAAGTACTACACTACGGAAGCGGCTCAAAAAGCGGCAAAAATGGCTGTGGATATACACGGCGGGTATGGATGCATGGAAGAGTATCCGGTATCCCGTTTCTGGCGGGATGCTGCGGTGCTGGGGCCCTCGGCCGGCACGTCGGACATCATGAAGGTGATAATTTCCCGTTGGGCCATGTCCTAAGGGCTCGCGCAGAAATGACTTAACAGAATTGGCGTTCAGATTATAGGTTAATATTATTAACCTGGCAACCAAATAGCTCAACACGTCATGCCGGACTTGATCCGGCATCCAGTGCCTTCCTGGATAGCGCTAAAGCTTCACTTCGTGCCCCGCCTGCGCGGGAATGACAGCTTTAGGGTATTTAATTGCCGGAGTAATAGTACGAGACGCAAGGTAGGCATATGTTGAAAATCGTTGTCTGTGTCAAGGCAGTCCCGGATCCCAAGGAGGCCGGTAAACTGAAAATCGATCCGGTTACCAAAACCTTGCTGCGATGTGATGTGCCCATGGTATTAAACCCTCTGGACAAACATGCACTGGAAGGCGCACTTCAGATCAAGACTGAGACGGAGGCTCACATCTGCGTACTGAGCATGGGACCTCCTGAAGCGGGTAAAATCGTTAAAGAATGTATGGCGCTGGGTGCCGACAAGGGTATTCTGCTTTCCGATCCGTGTTTCGGTGGAGCCGATGCGTATGCCACGGCTTATACACTGGCCATGGGCGTTCAAAAACTTGGTGAGGTAGATGCCGTGCTATGCGGGATGGCCAGTAGTGACGGGGCCACCGAATGGGTAGGCCCGGAAATGGCTATTATGCTGGATATGCCGGTGGTGACCATGGTCAAGGAAATCACCATGTGCAATGGTGAAGCATGGGAAGTGAAGGCAACACGGGAAAATGGGTACAGGCGGATGCGGGTCAAGCTGCCTGCGTTGCTAACGGTAACGCGTGATC
>QMMS01000426.1 GCA_003647375.1 Deltaproteobacteria bacterium | reverse complement strand
TTGATGGGTGTAACCGTGTAAGTACCTGAACCAAAGTCGAGGTCTTTGACAGGGTATTCATGAGTCCATAGCCTGACATCGCCATCGACCTGAACAAGCTCAACAGCGTCTACACCACCTTCCTTCTTAAACGCTATGGATACCTTTGCGCAGGAATCCACAAGCTCCGGTGGTTCGATGCCAAAATCAATCACGTTAGAAACATAAGGCTGACGGTCTATATAAATCAACTCACCAATAACTCCGAGAGGTGAGGTATACAGCTTCGTGCCGTCTTCAGGCTCATCACCGAATGATGGATTCCATACAGGGAAGTGGCCCCAGTCTGTATCAAGCACAGCCTCATCATAGACAACCAGCGTCAGTTCAGCAGTGAGGTCTGCAGACGGCCTGATGGCGGTGATGATGTATGGGTCTGTGACCATATCATCAGTGCCTTTCTTCTGGCCTATAACAATGGACTCGCCTTGGTTGACAGAGATAGTGCCGTCAACATCGAACCAGTTCTCGCCTTCGCCAATCGCAATTACATTGCCGGTAACAACTGTACCGTCCCATTGCCTGTGGGTGTAGCCAAGAGGTATATCAAACGCGCCCAGTATCTGGTCAACGTAAACCCGCACAACTCCTACACCAGTCTCTTTAACCAGGCAGGCAGTGCCGCCAAGCAACGGGACATCGTGCTGGATGAATACCATGTCGCCGCGTTGGACTGTCAAGTTCTCTACATCACAGTTAAGGGTGAATGTCTCAGACCGTGAGTATCCCTGAGCCAGCATGTACATTCCGTACTGGCTGGCCTGATGCCAGTTAGTTATACCGAATGTCTCTAATGTCTCAAACGATGTGGCATTAGCTTCGTCATATCCAGAACGGTAAACCGTGGTTGTGCCGACCTGATATCCCAACTCAGGTGATGTGAACTGAACATTAAATGCATGAGGCACTTCAGCAAATACCCTGTTGGCTGAAAAGCCCCACGAGTTCTGAGGAGTAAATAATTGTCGTGGAAGTAACTCAAATGGTGGGTTGGGATTCCTGTGAGCCTCATCCCTCAGGACTGAAACCTTGCCAGACTGGTCAAGTATTATCTGCGCCCGGCACATGGATAGTATTGACTGGCATGTCTCCATGATAGGTGCATCGGATGCCAGCACCATGTTGCATGAATACCTTGCGCGTGACTTTTCCGTACCAGATTCATCGTCATAAAGCACAGTCTCATCACAGATAGCAGCGAGGTCAGCAAACGCCTGTAGGTTTATCTGGCTATCCTTCAACCAGCCGCCATCAAACATGTGGTCAACAGGAACCTCTTTATGGTTCTGGATGCTGTAGCCCGTCAGTACGTCAAGGCAAACCCATGCTGGATTACTGGTAACTGCCGCTGGTTGCCACGCGCCATCCCATGCCCTCAACTTGCTGTGGCACATGGCGTTTATCTGCTGGACGTTGCCCTGTATATTGCTTGATGCCTCAAACCTTACCTCGACTAAAGAGTGCTGTTTTTTCAGGTTAAGCAACGTGCGCGGATCGGCAAGACCGCCACCGACCGGGCTGATCATTGAGCCACGGCTATTCAGCTTTGACCATATAGCCCCGTCAACAACCTGCGGGTCGCCAAGGTCGGTTGATATCCTTGCTACCCTTATATCCCACTGGTTATTGGATGGGAAGGGTATGAGTATGCTGACGATGCCAAACCGCGCCTCAGTGCCATATATGCTGAACGTGCTGTAAGTCCTGCCGTCTTGGTAATCCCATGTCTCATCAGGTATAAAATGGCCTTGTTCTGTCGCCAAGGTTCCTAACCGAAGCGGTGGCGCACCACCGTCCTGAAGATTCCATGCTGATGCCTTTAGTGCATAGCGCGCAACACGATAATCATAGTTACCCGTTGACCATGTATCTGCATCCTCGCGCCACTCTGCAATCAAACCTGCGAACTTCGATAGAGTTACAGGGTACTCAGTGCCTTCCAGCCATATCTGTGGCGACACACCAGATGGGGTAAATGGATATGCACCAGGAGTCAGTTTTCGTTCTATCCGTGAGCCGAACGTCCAACTACCCTCGGTCGAATTAAACCTACCTGTGTCACCGGAGGAAGGAGGTGGGTCTACAGGTGCTGTACCATCTGCTGGGATATCAGCACGGGTCATGTCCACTGCCCATGAAGGGGATATAACCTGTGTTACTGGATATGTTTCTGAACTGCCTTCAGGGAACTCCCAGAAACTGGCCTCGACCCTGATATTAAACCGGCCTTCAAAGCCAACCCTGAATACCATTTCAAATTGGTACTCATAACCTTCCTTATCAATGCCATTGACGTTGGTTGGAACGGACATAATGCCGTTAGCATCTACGGCATACCCGCTAGGGTTGGTTGGGGTTAGATTTATCCATGCATCAAGCGGATCAATGAGCGCGTAGTGCTTATCATTGGAATCATAAATGTTGAATGAGCTATACGATAATGGGAACGCCTGCGTTGTAAACTTTGTCGTGATGGTCTTGATTGAGCCATCATTAACCACCCACTCTGGATCAGTCTCCGCAGTCTCCAGCGTTATATCACCAACAAGCTCAGGAAGGAAGTTATCGCCCGGGTCGCCAACACCGGAGAACCCAAGGTGGTCGCCTGCGTAACCAACAGCATCAGCAGGAAGTGGTTGCCAGTTAGTTGTCCCTGTCTTCCTGAACTGTAATGTGAACTCAACCGAGCGCGGGTTCTCTTTGCCTGTGTCGTCTATCCGCGCCAGCCCCGCTGGAAATGAAATCTCGACAACAGCCGCATTACAATCAGGCGCAGTAGTTGACTCGCCCTCGGCTCCAGGCTGTGGGAGTGGGTCTGTCTCATCGTAGTCATGGTCAAGACCAATGTTTAATTCTGTGTACTTGATAGGGAAGTTGACAAGCGTCAGCGGCACAACGTCCAGCCCTAACTCTGGCTGTGTTGGGTTTAGATACCCGGGCACTCTTATCCTCTGCAGGATTGTGGCATTCAGTACATCAAGGTCAGTGTCGCCTGCCTTGAGGTCTGATATCTCAAGCCCACCAAGGCCGAAGTCATAGACGGCAGAGTACAGGGAATGTGTACCAGCATTGAGTACGTCCACAGTGGTAGCAAGATTGGCAACCATTTTATGTGAGCCATAAACGATAGGCACAATCTCATAATATCGAGCGCGGTTACTCTGGCCCGTTATGAAGTAACTGTTGGCGTTGCCTGAGTCCCCACCCTTTGGAATTGACGGCGGGGGTATTAATGCGTTGACCGCCATCACGCCGACAAGCGTTACCCCAATCGTTACGGCTGACTGTACCACTGCACTGCCTGACACTATCCCTGCATACGCTCCAGCATATGGCGCAAATACAGCCACGGCGATAGTAGCAACTAGCCTAAGAACAGCCTTGCCGCTATCACCACCAAGCGGCACAACAAATATGCTTAACGAATCCTCTTCAGTCAGCTTCAGGTATACCCAATCATCACGAGCAACCTCAATACCATTGAGCGCGACAACCACGTTATCCCATATCGTGTAAGGTAATTTCCCTGCCCTGAGTACCTCGGCAATGGTATCCCCTGCGGCTACAGTTACCTGCAATACATCCTCGTGTACAGGTGTTGTGATTATGTCTTTTGCCATCTGTATGCCCCGTGCAGTCGGCGGTTCCATGTGATGGAATCCAGCCGCTCTATGCAGCTATTTGTTTTCATAAATGAGTGCAGGAAGTTATTGCACCCAAGATAAATCCCAGTGTGGATTGGCAGTCCGAGTATATTGAATACCAGCATGTCACCGTACTCAGGCTCATCAACCTTGACCCAGTTTGGCAGGTTATCAATGATGGCATCAGCCACCGACTGCCGGTGTTCTGAGTGTGTGTAATCCGTTGAGTATGAAGGTATGTTAAGCCCCAACGTATCACGGTAGAACAAGTACACCAGACCAAAGCAATCACTGGCCTCATAGGTGCGACCCTTTGCGCCGTATGGTATGCCAATGTACTTTGCTACGTTCATTTTAACGAA
>QMMS01000425.1 GCA_003647375.1 Deltaproteobacteria bacterium | reverse complement strand
TGGAGGAAATGGGCGGCCTGCTCATGGGCGGCGTCGAGCCGGTGGCCAAGCCATGGGGAATGGAGGGCATTCCTGACAATTTCAAATACACCCAGCTCCAGGAAGATTGGGATCAGTTTGAAATATTCATGAACACTGCTGTAGTAAGAGTACCGGCCTTTGAAAATGCCGAAGTCAACAGTCTGACGACGGTGCCGGAAAGTTTTACACCTGACACAGCTTACATGCTGGGCGAAATGCCGGGTGTGAAAAACTTATTTGTCGCCACGGGCATGAATTCAGTTGGCATCACCAGCGCGGGCGGTGCAGGCTGGGCCCTGGCCCAATGGATGGACCAGGGGTATCCGGATGAAGATTTGTGGGCCGTAGATGTCCGGCGCTTTTACGGCTGGCAACAAAACAGCCGCTACCTCCACGACCGCGTTGTCGAAGCCGTTGGCAATCTGTATGCCGACCACTGGCCCTTTAAGCAACCGGAAACTGCTCGCAATGTCCGTCAGACACCCTTTCATGACCGTCTGGCAAAAAAGGGCGCCTGTTTTGGGGTGGTGGCCGGCTGGGAACGGGCCAACTGGTTTGCCCCTGAAGGCGTGAAAGCCGAATACGAATACAGTTGGGGCCGCCAGAACTGGTTTGAATATTCCGCGGCAGAGCACATGGCGATCCGCGAAAATGTAGGATTATACGACCTTTCCTCCATGGCCAAATTTCTGGTCCAGGGTCGCGATGCACTAAAGACCCTGCAGTATATCTGCTGCAATGATGTGGATGTACCGGTAGGCAAGGTGGTCTACACCCAGATCCTCAATGAGCGCGGCGGCATCGAAGCCGATATCACGGTTACCCGCCTGGCAGAAGACAAATTCTTTATCGTCAGCCCGGGCGCCTGCGGTGTGCGGGACTTCGACACCATCAACCGCCATATCGGCAAGGATGATTTCGTGACCCTGACCGAGGTGACCTCCGGTTACACCATGCTGGCCGTCATGGGCCCCAAATCACGTGAAATTCTCCAGACCCTGACCGATGCGGATCTGTCCAACCAGGCCTTCCCCTTTGCCACGGCCCAGGAAATCGATATCGCCTATGCGCGTCCCCTGGCCATACGCATGTCTTTTGTCGGTGAACTGGGGTGGGAGTTGTACATTCCCACGGAGTTTTCCAACAATGTATTCGATGCCCTGATGAAAGCGGGCCAACAATTCAATCTCCAGTTGGTGGGACTGCATGCCCTGGATTCTTTGCGCCTGGAAAAAGGCTACAAACACTGGAGCGCCGACATCACACCGGATGACACGCCTTTTGAAGCCGGATTGGGATTCTGTGTGAAAATGGACAAGCCGGATTTTATCGGAAGAGAGGCCCTTGTTCAGCAGAAAACATCGGCAATGAAGCGCAAACTGGTCATGTTTTCTATAGAAGATTCCGGACCGCTGGCCTACCACGATGAACCCATCTACCGTGATGGAGAATTGGCCGCTGAAAATACCCACGGGGCCTTTTCCCATGTTTTGGGGTGTTCCATCGGTATGTGCTGGCTGAAACATCCGGAGGGCATTGATGATACATGGATCATGGCCGGAAAATACCAAATCAACGTTGCCGGTAAGATGTTTCCGATCAAGATCCATCTCGAACCAGTCTATGATCCCAAGAGTCAACGCGTTCGGTTGTAATATCTGGCCACATTGCCAGTCTGCAAAAATGAAAACCTCCCCTCGGGAAGCCATGGGGAGGTTTTTTACCTATATTATATCGTTTTTAAATGCTATAAAAAGATGTGATTATAGTATATTGGAGGGCTTTTATAATGGACAAAATATTTTATAACTTCTAGTCTTCCGGCTTCCATCGTTCTCCATAAAGCAAACATCATCCCAGTCAATCTCCTCATTTTCCACTAGTGGACGTAAACTTCTTGCCGGGAAAGTTGTTCCGGCAGCGTATCGAATTCAGCAATCGCATTCCATGTTTCAGGCCAATCACTAGCGCAATCGTCATCTATCCATGTGTGAACGCCGTGCTGTGAAGGCATTTTGCTTCCTCCTTTTACAGATTAATCTTTCCATGAATTCAGGATAGGCATAATGGGCACAAGCATAAATATCACCATTGTGCTCTAATGCACCAGAGTTCCTGCAAGGTTTCTTTTATCGCCACGAAGGCACTAAGACGCGAAGGGGTTTTTTGCTTTGCGCCTTGGAGACTTTGTGGCTATTTATTTTTTGCGCCACGCCTTGTGTTTTTTGTTAGCATGTATTCCCCCTGAAATATATAATACGATCACAAAGGAAAAGGCGATGAATAGCTTTATGGACAGCCGATTTGGTTTCATGGGGAAATATTTGTCGATAGTGTATGTAAAAATATTGGGCCTATCTACAAAATTAAGGTTGAATGTTAACGTCGCGAAATAAGGAGTCAAGGGGAGGACCAAATGTGGAATATGGAGTGCGGAATTCGGAATTAAGGTATTCTGCCGATTTATTAATAAAATGAAAGAGCGAAGCGATACGACTATTCCGCATTCCGAAATCCACATTCCGCATTTTTTATACCGCGAACCCATTTATTAGCGTATCACCGGTCGCTGACCTTTAATTGGTAGATAGACCGGAAAATATTAACCAATAATGAGAAATTTACGTGACACCTGAAAGGAGATCTTGAAATGGTGGAATCTGTTCAAACATATGCGCTCATCGGTGCAACTGTGATAGATGGTCATGGCGGAGCTCCATTGAATGACGCCGTGATTCTTGTTGATAATGGTGCGATAAAAGAAGTTGGAGGCCGGGAGTCGATAAAGGTGGGAGACGACATTACGAAATTTGATGTGGAGGACCACTTTATCCTTCCCGGGTTAATTGATGCCCATGTTCATATGGTCGGTGTTGGTAGTCCGAAACTGCTGGATAATATTGTCGAGTCCAATTATCTTCAGGCGATGAGGACAGTTGTTGAAGCCGGAAAACTTCTTGAATATGGGTTTACAACGATTCGAAGTGCCGGTTCAAGGTACGATATATTTTTGAAAAGAGCCATTGAGGAAGGCACTGTCATAGGCCCGCGAATTTTAACGTGTGGTCTTGCGCTTTGCCGTTCAAGGGGGCATGGGGACTATATTCGAAGGGATATATATGAAATTCCTGAAGACTTTCTAAAAGACAATCTCCCCAAGGCATTGCTTGTTGATGGTGTGGATGAGGTCAGGAAGGCTGTACGCCAAATCATCGGCCAGAATGTTGATCATATTAAAGTTTGGGCTACTGGTGGTGGTGCAAGTGAAAAAGAACGGGCAACTGATATGCATTTCACCCGGGACGAACTGGAAGTCATTGTGGAAGAAGCCCGGATGGTCGGGTTGCCGGTGATGTGCCATGCAGAAAGTGTTGAAAGCGTAAAATTAGCAGTGGAACTTGGTGTCAGATCAATTGAGCATGCTGATGATGATAACGGTTTTGAACTGGATGATGAAACGTGCCGCAAAATGGTCGAAAAGAATATTTTTCTTACTCCCACACTGGCCATTTTCTATTTTGATCTGGAAGAAGGTGAAGATATTCTGCCATCTTGGGTAAGGAGCCTCAAGCGTGCCAGAAAGCATGGTGTAAAGATGTTGCTTGGTACTGACACCTGGGCCGATTCAGTAACACCGTATGGAAAATTCAATATCAGTGAAATAAAATTGCTCGTTGATGTCCTGGACATGAAACCGATTGAAGCCATTACCGCTGCCACCAAACATGGCGCTGAAGCATGCGGTATCGATGATAAGGTCGGAACGATAGAAAAAGGAAAATTGGCTGACCTCCTGGTTGTCAAAAAAGATCCTGTTGCGGATATTGAAGTGTTGCTGGATAAAGATAATGTCAGGTACGTTATTAAAGGCGGACGATTTGTGGTCAACCATCCATGAAGCCAGATAACTCCCTTCATAAGCCACCGGCTCAGCCGGTGAGAATTGAAAAGGTTCTACCGATCCGGTGAGGAATACATGTGACAACAGTGTTCACTTAACCTACGCCGGTGTCTGATGAAGGGAGT
>QMMS01000424.1 GCA_003647375.1 Deltaproteobacteria bacterium | reverse complement strand
TCCATGAATAGTAAGCAATTTGGCAAAGGTATTGCGAATTGAATCTATATCATCAAGCAAAATTATTCTTATCTTAGTAGAAGGTTGCATTTATGATTTTATTCTTCTCCCTCTTCTTTTCACCAGTCGATGCCGTTCTCCTGAAGGATCTTTTCGGCACCTTTTTTCAATAGGCTGGATACGCTGGTGAACTCTTTTCAGATAGCTTCTCAAGAGCTTTTTTCATTCGCGCGTCAACTTTAAGCGATATCATTTTCCACATCCTTTTTATTTATGGGTTAAAGTAATCCCTGTCAATTTATATCTTGCCTCACAGAAACAACAAACCTACCTTGAATCCCAAAAGGTTACAATTCCGGTGACAGTCCATGATTTCCAAGAAAAAAGGGTTAACCAACATATTGGCTAACCCTTTGAATTTACTTGGTGCCGGAGCCGAGAATCGAACTCGGATGACCGTAAGGTCGGAGGATTTTGAGTCCTCTGCGTCTACCAATTTCACCACTCCGGCATTTGGGTGGGTTTATAGTGAAATCCTGCGCGCTTGTCAATAAAATCATATTACGGACAGGATCTGGTGTTCTGAAACTGTGCCTTCCCTGAGAATACGTGGTGGATCGATGGTCACGTCGATGACCGTCGATCCCCTGCCCCCTTTCAACGGACCGGCATCTACCACCCCATCGAGTTGTGCTGACACCTGTTCTTCCAGGCAGGAAATATCCGAACACCCCTCCCTTCCCGACAGATTGGCACTTGTTCCGGTCAGGGGGCTCTCCAGTTGAGCCACGATAGCAGCTGCTACAGGATGTTTCGGAACCCGAATACCGAGTTTGCCGGTGTTCCCTGTCAACCTGCTTGAAATCTGCTCACCGGCATGGAACACCACCGTAACGCCACCCGGCCAGAATACCTCCATCAGCAAAGCAGCTTTGGAGGGTATTTCCCTGACAAGTTCAGGCAGGTATGATTTATCCCTGATCAAAACCAGGAGCGGACGATGGGGCCGGCGCCCCTTGATGTCAAATATTCTCTCGACAGCCTGCGGATTGTTTGCATCCGCCCCCAGTCCATACAGAGTGCTGGTGGGAAATGCAATAACCCCCCCTTTGCGGATCACCTGAACAACGGCCTGAATGATATCCGGGTCGGGTTCCGTGGAAGAAATGTTCCAACACACCATCTTATGCTTCCAGGGCTTTGGCCTTCTGCGCCACTTTTTCCGCCATATCCATTTTAAAGTCCGCCAGTTTCGCTTCAAGAACGACATCGGACAGTGCAAGTATCTGCACGGCGAGGATGCCGGCATTCCTGGCGCCCGATTTTCCGATGGATACCGTGGCCACCGGAATCCCCGGCGGCATCTGCACGGTGGACAGGAGCGCATCGAAACCCTGAAGACAGGACGAGTCAATAGGTACACCTATGACGGGCAGAGATGTATGAGCGGCCATGGCACCTGCCAGGTGCGCGGCATGTCCCGCACCGGCTATGATGACCCGGATGCCGCGTTCCCGTGCGGTAGTGGCGAACTCAGCCGCCCGTCCGGGGCTCCGATGGGCGGACGCCACGGTTATTTCGTATGGCACCTCAAATTGTTTTAGAATGCGGGTCGTTTCCTTCATGACACCCAGATCAGAGTCGCTCCCCATGACAATACCTATGGCTGCTTTGTTTTCAAATTTCTTGAATCCCATAAAAATGTGTTCCTTCCTATTTTATCAATGATGATATATTTTGGTGTTTTGTGTTTGGTATTTGGTGCTTGGTGCTTATTGAAACGGTAATTGGGGGAAACTCTCCGGCTATATATTCCGTTTCAATTGATGCCTCTCCATACCCAGATCGATTAATCGGTCGAGGAGTTCCGAAAAGCTTATACCGGCTGCAACAGCGGCCTGGGGCAAAAGACTGGTGGCAGTCATACCGGGGATGGTGTTGGTTTCGAGAATATAAATCTCGTCTGCCTGCATGATCATGTCCGTGCGGCTATAACCTTCGCAGAACAAGGACCTATGGGCCATTTTGGCATAGGTCTGCGCTTTTTCGGTCATGACATCACTGATACGGGCCGGGCAAATTTCCCTGGTCGCTCCTGGGGTGTATTTGGCCTCGTAGTCAAAAAACTCATACGCGTCCCCGGGAACGATCTCGATGATAGGCAAAGCCTCCAAGGTCTGGTTGCCGATGACGCCCGCCGTAATCTCGATCCCATCCACGAAGTTTTCCACCAGTATGACGCTTCCGTGTTCAAAAGCTTTTTCAGCCGCTATCTCAATTTCCGACGTTGATTTGACAATCGTCATTCCCACGCTCGAACCGGCTTCGAGTGGCTTGACCACCAGGGGTAGCCCGAATCTTTCCTCCCAATCAGCGACATCGACCCGATCCCCCCGATTCAAAACCATATAAGGCGGCGTTGGCAGACCTGCCAGCTCATACATCTGTTTTGTCGCCAGTTTGTTCATCGCCACAGAACTGCCCATGACGCCTGATCCCTGATACGGGATATCGAGCAGTTCCAGCAAACCCTGAATCGTCCCGTCTTCCCCATAAGGCCCGTGAAGGATAATCAGTGCCGCATCGATCTGGGGCGCTTCCGATACCAGTCGAGACAGATCTGTTTTCGGGTCATAACGGATGATGTTGTACTTTTCCTTGTCCAGGGCATCAAAGACCTGATCCCCACTGTTCAGAGAGACTTCACGCTCCGATGAAATACCACCGGACAGGAGTGCAAGATTGATTTTTTTCATGGCATTCACCCCGTTGGTTTGAAAAGGTTTCTTTTGGCCTCGTCGTACTCATCCCGGGTAAGCAGGTCATCCTCGAACAGGCGGGCCAGCTGGGTCAGCTCCCGGAGTTGGATGGTTTTGAAATCCTCCAGTTGATGCATTGAATCCGCCTGTTTTGTTTCAAGTCCATTGGCAGGACCAGGCATACCGATCCTGAGGGAGGCCATCCCCCCCAGAAGACTCACTTCCACGGGCCTGCCCGCAAACATCGATGACGAGAGCGTCTGTTTCAATGTCTTTCCCTCGGCCTTCATGCGCCGATAGAAATAAACACCGGAAGCGACAACAGCGACCATGCCAAACAGAAAAATCCAGAGCATATACTGAATGACACCGCGAAAAAAAATGACAAGCAAACCCAGGCATAGCATCAGCAGGACATGCAGAACCAGGACAATATACGCCAGCATCACAGACTTGAAAAGACCATCTCCCTTTTTGTTCGCTGGTTTATTTTTCTTTGGCATCGATTGTGTCATCACCTGGTGAGGGGCCTGGCCCCAGGCGTTCTGCCATGGGATCCAGATACTGCTGTGGAACATCGAACTGTATGTGCGCGCCCCGCATCGCATTTAGTTTCATAACAAGCAGATTCAGTTTTTTGAGTGTCTTGTATTTCTCCCCGGTCTCCGGCATGCCGGACAAAAGCTCCTGCATGCTGCGGATCTCTTTGCGCAGTTCAAGCTCAGGGGGAATAAAGTCGGCATTTTTCAAAACCTTGTATGCCAGCCGGATATCCGCCGGTATATCCATGTCTTCCCTGGGTAGCGGTTTGCCGGCACCGGGAAGGTCATCAAAGGCGCCTTCCTGCTGTGCCTTGCGAATCCGTTCCTCAACAATTTTTTCAAACCCTGTAAACATGCCTTTTTTATATTACAATCCTGGATTCAATTTCAACATAAAATCGTAAAACGATTTTATTGTGCGCGACGCTGTCGCTTTATCTAATTCCTAAGTTGAGCGATTGTCGAAGTTGCTGCAGCTACAAGGAAGATGCTGTTTCGCTATAGTGGTCTATGCGGCATGGCATCTGACACAGTAGATGCGGCAAGATCGGGAATCCCAACGGGTTTCAAATTTTAAGAATCGAAATCGATAGAATCCATTGAAAAAAATTATTAATACAAATATTCTTAAAATTTGAAACGCTCAGCTTAGGATGTTGTTAAACGTCAATAGATCCATCATGGTTCGAATATAAACCTTAAGCAATTATATAATACAATTAAAAACAGATAGTTAAGCTACTGTGTCAATG
>QMMS01000423.1 GCA_003647375.1 Deltaproteobacteria bacterium | reverse complement strand
CGTCTTCGCTCTTCGAGCTACGACGGGACAAGAAGGATGGCGTCTATTTTGCCATGTTGTTTACCCTTCGGGAAAGCCGGAGGACATCAGATCCGGTGTTGTCAAGAGTTCGCGGTAAACGACTACAACTTCACCCTCGACGCCTTGGCTCTGAAGCCCTCCGGCTTTTGCAACGTTGGGGTCTACTTTGTCTTGATTTCAAAACGTCTCCTCAATCCATTCAAATGAGAAAAAGGGATTAATCCCTCATGCTGTAATCGGCCCACCACCACGGTAGGTGCAATATTCAATTCTTTGGCAAAGAGTTCAACCGCTGCTTGATTTTTGAATTTTTCCGATTTGACAAATTTCTTCCAGGCCGGTTGAGGTATCAAAAAGTTGGCTGCAAATCGATCCGCTGCCTGTTCTTTTTCATCTTGTCTGTCTTCACTCTCAATGAAGATCTCTTTTTTGCCATGGAGTAGAATGTGTCCGGCCTCATGGAAAAAGGTAAACCAGAGCATATCCTCATACTTACCTCTTAAACTCAACTGAATCATGGCTTTTCCCGGTGTCAGCCAGCATGTCGCACCGTAAACCGGAACCCCCTTGATCGAAGGGGTGAAGACGAGCGCTACACCGGATGCCGCACACAACTCTACTGAGGCCGGTCCAAATTGCTCGGGAGCCTTGCGGGTTAAATTGCGGATCTTTACCAGAGAATCGGTGAATTTGTTTCTGTCAAAAGGGGCACAGTCGATTGCCATGGCCTGCAGCTCCCCTTTTCGTAACCATGCCGAGCATGCCTCGGGTTTTGTTTTAAATGACTTGGATTTTCGATAGGCGGTCGAGGGCGCCAGCCAGATCTTTTCCCACTGTTTCGAGCTGGCAACACCAAAAAACCGAAGCAGTTCGCTTGCCTGAGCCGATTTATCAACGGCTTTCTGAATCCACTTTGCCTTGATTAGTGCTGTGACCGGAAAAATTTTGAGCCAGCGCACTTCATTCTGCAAGCGTTTTTCTTCCTGCTGTCTGGCCAGGATTTCACGATATCGCCTCTCCCGGCTGTTCCAGAAACTAGCCGGTGTTCCGAGAACCTTCTCCAGTTCCATGGCTGTTGTCGGTGTGATCGGGCTTCCATGCTTGATGATTTCCCCGATATGTTTCGGTGTCCTGCCGATACGATCAGCCAGCTCTGCTTTGGTCATTCCCATGGTCACCAATATCTCTTGAAGTGTTTCTCCAGGCGGCGTCACTGCATCGGGTCGGTATTCATTTTTTATGTTATTATTCATGATAGTCCTCTGATAAATCAAGGATTCGAACCACCGTGACACCTTCCCAATCCAATCCCCCGTCTTTCTTTTCAGGGATGGGAATGTTGGCCGGTTCAAAAATTATCCGAAATCCTTTATCTAAATTTACGGCGAGTTGGCCTTTTCTGTTTCCTTTTAATTCATGGCAATTGGATTGGGGAAGATAACGAAGGGTCATAAGGTTTTCAGCATCAGCAAGTTCATCCAAACGAGCGCGGATCAATTTGTGTCTACGTTGATTGCCCTTGTACTTTTGTTTTAATTTTGAATCGTTATTGACCAGATCACGATCTTTTTTACGCTTGAATATAATATCCATAATAAAGTTAGGTGTCAAGTTTAATTAACCTGTTTGGTTAATTAAAATATGAAAAACTGATTGTGGTTGAAAACGAAAATTATGGGACCCAATAAGGCCCAGGCTGTTAGACTGAAGACTTTTAGACTGTAGGCGTTTAATAGCCAAACGGTCTAACCGCCTAATAAGCTATTGAAAAGTAGTCAAGAAAAGTGGTCAAGTCTGCCCTTGACCCTTAATCCCCAGTTTTAGATTTACGATCACGTTTTGTAACCTTAAAGCCTGGCTTTCCAATGCACTAACATTGGCCAGCTTTAAATCCTTCAAAGCGATCCGTCCAACTCTTCGGCGACTGGATGGTTGCATGCCCTGCAACGTTGGGCACCCCGGAAAAGGGGTTTCCCGCACGAAGAACAGTGATACCGTTCACAGACGGCTCTGGCCCATTCCACGCTCCCTTTTTCATCCCCGTGCTCAGCCACTTTTGCTTTCCAGATGGGAATCGTATTCTTCATGACTTTCTTCCCTGTGGCCAAACCAAAGTTTTCTATATTGCTGCAAGGCCATTCGTCATACTGATGACAGGTTATCCAAGAAAAAGATTAAAACGTTTTACCATTCCAACCAAACATATTCCGGTCGAGATCCTTAAAATCAATAAACACCCGATCTTTGGGAACCATCAATTCCCTATCAACAAAACCACAAATCTTTTCTGAAAATTCCGCACAGCGATCCGTGGGAAAACCAATACTCTTGAGACGCACAAAGGCTGCTGGATCATGGGTGCCGCCAAAGGCCAATGGTGTATCCGGTTTGATGGAGACCATGACGTAGGATTCGGGTTTATTGAGAAGATCGGCGATGAAAACGGAGGCTTTTTTGATAATTGCCCGGGTGGAGGCCTGATCCAGAGTCTGGTTGGTGTCTATGCTGAAATAGGGCATGGTGGCACTCCTTCCAAATAGAGATATTTCAAATAACAATACCTGTTCGATTCAGGGCCCAGCTTCTTGATCTTTCTAGGCGGACACTTTAAGATAGAATTGCATGAAATGCAATCTTAGAAAGGGGGTCAAGTCTGCTCTTGACTCTTATACCCCAATTGCTATCGGTAAAAAACCGAAACCCCACCTCCCAATTTGAGAAGCAGGGTCTTTGTTCATAGCATATTGCTCTCCATTTATATTTTATTATTTAGAGCTGTCACTTAAGCACTTTTGTATAATCACACATACAAAAAGATAAAACAAGAGTTACAAGCATATGCTTAGGGCACGCGAAGAAATAACTTCACATTTTTGCATCTTAGCTTCAGCCCATCTTTGGCCGATGCCTCCTTCCCAAAATCCGCGAAATAGCTCGCTATTCCTGTGGATTTGCTCATTCGGATCAACCAAACCTGAACTAAATCTGAACGCCAATTCTGTTAAGTTATTTTTGCGCGAGCCCTTAATTGAGATTGAAGAGATGCTCAATAAACCAATGAACGTCGAACATCGAACGTCCAACGTCCAACATCGAATCAAGGAATTTACCTGGAACGACAATGGCCGACGATGTTCATACGGTTAAATTACCCCGTTCAATCAGCGTACGCATATAAAACATCAAGCAGCCTTACCTCTGCCAATGTGTCCAAGGCACAATACTTTCGCAGCTCTTTGTAAATATTATCTTTATCAGCGTCCGACACCACGCCTTTTACACAAGACAGGTACATCCCTGAAGCGGTATCGCCGTCCGATATTTCCAGATCGGCATAGCTGAGATCCGGCACAAAAGCGGGTAAAACACTTTTTAAGGAGGCAGATCCCATCATTTTCGGATGATACAGGTGCCGGGATCGGAAGGGTATCAGCAGGTCGATCATGCGACCGTTGATGTTCTCCAGCTCCAATTGGTAGCGGGGAAATGCCTGGCCGAGCTCCCGGTTGATCCTGGACTCGAAGCCCCTGTTATAGACCAGAATAGAGCCATGCCTGCGGCAACCCTCGATCAAGGCCTCAATGAAATCCGGCCGCGGGTCTTTGGATTCCGTGTGTAGAAACGCTTTGTGTTGCACACCCCCGTCCCTTTTTTTCTGAATGTGAAGAGAAAACTGAAAGGGAATTTGTTGATAAGGGGATGTGTGGTCAAACAAGGGGATTGCCGGGAATATGGTTTCGTAATCGAGGTAAAATATGGGATAGGTCAAGGTGTCTAAAAAGTCTTTTACACGTATCCTGTCCACATAAACAGACTGCTTTCTGTGAGCATCGACATCGATTGATTTTCTGCCGGAGATATTGACGCCTTCCGGGATATTGGCGACATCGAGGATGTCGCTCTCCAGCATCTCCTGCAGTTGAGGTCCCTTGAAAATATTGTATACCGAATAGGCCGGCACGTGTTTCCAGCAGTGGTGTGTGTAGTCACATTCAAAAGGTTTTTTGCAGAAGTCGCCGATTTCAACAAAAGG
>QMMS01000422.1 GCA_003647375.1 Deltaproteobacteria bacterium | reverse complement strand
TTATGAATTTAGATGAAATGGAGAGATTTATAGATGGCTGCAATGACAGCATTCTATTCAAATTGAACCGTAAAAGACGCCACCCCTTGCATATCAAGGCCCTGACGGCCACCCAAAATCCCCCACTTGTGGCCACTTGAAAATCCCCCACCTCCCTGGGCTGATTTCACAATAAAAATTGGCCAAAACGGCGACAGAGCGTAGACATCTCTCATTTGAATAATCATCAAATGGGAGAGAAGAAGGATGAACGTTTTGAAGCCACATCTGAAAGCAACAATCAGAACATTATTGGACAAGGGTATCAGCCATCGGCAGATCAACCGGACGACCGGGATTGATCGCAAGACCATTCGAAAATATGACCGTCTGGATAGTCTGCCGGTAAGCCAAGGTAATTTTCCCTCAAAATCCCCCACCGGCCAGGAGGTGGTCACCGGGATAGAGGATGAATCCGGCCAAAATCCCCCACCCCGGCCACCGGCTCCTGTGGTGAAAAAACTGTCGAAGCACGCTCGTAGCGCCTGTTAGCCACATCGGGAGTGGATTGAGGAACAAGTAAGGTTGGGCCGCAATGCCACAGCCATTTATCAGGATTTGGTAGAAAGGTTCGGTTTTAATCATAAGTACAATAGCGTGAAGCGGTTTGTAAGGGGGTTGAAAAAGAGAGATCCCCGGCAATATGACCGCCTGGAGTTTCTTCCCGGGGAAGAGGCTCAGGTTGACTATGGGACAGGGGCTCTAACGCTTCATAGCAACGGTAAATATCGACGGCCGCGGTTGTTTGTCATGACCTTGAAGTATTCCGGCCGGGCCTTTAGGAAGGTGGTATGGAAATCCAGCCAAGAAACGTGGAGTCGGCTGCATGAGGAAGCGTTCCGGTATTTCGGTGGTTGCACCCAATATGTCACACTGGACAATCTTAAAGAAGGCGTTATCAAACCGGACATCTATGATCCGGAACTCAATTCGTTGTATGCCGCAGTGTTGGAGCACTATAACGTTGTGGCGGACCCGGCCAGAGTTGCCGACCCAAACCGGAAAGGGACGGTGGAAAATGCGGTGAAACACACCCAGGGAACCGCCCTGAAGGGACGTCGATTCGATAGTATCGAGGTCCAGAACAAATGGCTCATGCACTGGGAAGAGCGCTGGGCTGCACCACGGATCCATGGTCGGGCCAAACGTCAGGTGGCCGAGATGTTCAGAGAGGAAAAGTCCTATCTGGAACCATTGCCTTTGGCGCCATTCCGGTATTTTGAACAGGCGACACGGACGGTCTATGATGACGGCACCATCCAGGTGGACAAGGCTTATTATGCGGCCGCTCCGGCGCCATTGCATAGTAAGGTGGTGGTTAGAATCTATGATAATCAAATCGAGATCCTGAATCCTGGTCGCATGGAGGTCATCCGTCGCCATCGGAGAAGCAGGCGGCCAGGTTCCGTGCTCATGAGACCGGAAGAGCGAATCTTCAATCCGTCCCGGGAAACGGATAGACTGTTGGCCCGAGCCGAGATGATCGGTCCACACACCTTCTCGTTATGCGAGATGTGGTTCAACCAGGAAGGCCGTACGGGTCAACGTCGGATGTATGGTCTGATTAATCTTGTACGTCATTACCCGGCGCGGCACGTGGAGAAAGCAGCTGAGGTGGCCAAGAAAAATGGTTTGAGAAGCTCCAAGGCGTTGCGCCGGATGGTGGAGATTATGGCGGCGGAAGCTGATGAAGCAGAATCCGGCCAAGGGCACAAGAGACTGACCCAAAAGCATCCGTTGATCCGTGATGGTGAAGACTACGCGGCTTTCTGGAAGCAACACGCCGCCCAAAGGACACCATTGGAACCACAGGTTGGAAAGAATGTCTCTTTTCATGGGTCACAAATCGTCTTCCGGGACAATCTGGCAAAAGTCTGGCAACAAGCCAGCTGGCTGCGGGTGATAGAAGTCTTTGATTTACAGATAGATAGCAAGCGACGCCACCGGGATGATGAGATCTGGCTCAAATCACCTTTTACCGGGGAAGGCAAGGCTTCGATGCACGTGAGCCTGTCGCAGAATATCTTCAAGGACTTCAGCAGCGGAAAAGGCGGCGGTATCATACAATTTTGCCGGCAGATGCTGAGTCGACAGGGCCGAGATATGACCATGTTGCAGGTGGCTCAATGGATGGTAGCCGAAGGGATCTCCACGGTAAACGACCTACAGTCTCAGTGTGAACACAAGGATCTGTCGACGGCGACACCGTCTTCGAAAAACACCAACCCGGCCATCAAAATTGATCTACGCCGGTATTTGCGTCCGGATCATCCGCAACTGCAACATCGGGGCATATGCGCATCGACCTGCCGCTATCTTGGATGTGGCTTTCTACCTCAAAGGGAGCAGGCAAAGGCCAGCTCTCCTCTCAACGGTCGGATCGTGTTCCAGATCCGTGGTGTGCAAGAAAATGGCCAAAAACTTCATCCGGTTATCCTCAGTCACACGGGACGGGCGCTGGACAGGGAACAGGAAGACTGCGATGGGAAATACTGGAGCTATCCGTTCCGCAAAGGACTGGAAATCTACAACCAGGATCAACTTTTGCTGGATAAAGAGGCCCGGCATCAGGCCGGCAAGTTTGGCTTGATTCTTGTGGAGGGGTTTTTTGATGCGGCCAAGTTAGTGGCAGCCGATTGCCGTAATGTCGGCGCCCTAATGGGCGGTAGCATCTCGACAGAGCAGGTTGAGCGGCTGGTGTGGATCCGAAGCCGGCTGAGATACCCTTACATCCGGTTGTTCCTGGACCGCGATGAGGCTGGGCAGGAAGCTGCCGGCAAGGCGAAAGAGCGTCTCGGGCACCACAATCTGGCTGTGAGCGTGTTTGACTGGGATAAAAAGGTGCCCCTAAATGGTCAAACAGCCGAACATATCCCTGAGCTTATCCAGGACCCGGCGGACATGTCGGTGGGTCAACTTCGGGCGCTACGCAGGCAAGGGATCCTTTAGAATTAACAATCATCGCATGAAAAATAAAATATGGAGGTAAATCTATGAACATGGCACTCTCTGAAATCGAAAAGCATCTCAAAGCTCTTCGCCTTCACGGCATGAACAGCACATTGCAGACCCGACTTGCCCAGGCCAATCAAGGCGATTCTTTTGCAGAGGTATTCTCCTGCCTGGTGCAGGATGAGTTGGACTGCAGAAACTCCCGTCTGATTAACACCCGCTTCAAGGCTTCCGGCCTCAAAGAACGACCCACACTGACGGAGTTCGATTGGGGTTTTAATCCGAAACTGCCCAAAAAGGAAATCTACGAACTGGTCAGCGGCAAGTTCATCCGAGACGGCCAAGACGCCCTCCTGATCGGATCCCCGGGAACCGGGAAAAGCCATATCGCCAAAACGGTGGCCCATGGCGCCATTGAAACAGGCTACAAGGTTATGTATCGTGAAGCCCATACCTTCTTTGAGGACATTTTTGAAGCTTCCCAACTCAAACGGACCAAGAAGGTCAACAAGCTATTCTCCGAGACCGACCTGCTGGTCATTGATGATCTGTTCCTTCGCAAGAAGATGCCGGAGCAAGCTGCCGACGATCTGCTGGATATTATTCTGACCCGCTACTCTTCCAGAAGAAGCACAGTGATAACCTCAAATCGTCCCCTGGAGGATTGGGGAAAGCTGCTGCGTGACAACGCCGCCTCTTCGGCTATCCTGGACCGTCTCCTTCACCGGGGTCACCTGCTCCAGTTTGAAGGCAGAAGCTACCGACTCAAGGAAGCTTCCGCCCGGTTGACGATACTCAAACAGAAACGTGCTGGATGAAAAAGGAAAAAAGTATGGATCTTTCAATCCAACATCGATAGACTTATTTTGATCTGTCGCTAAGGGGTGAAATCGCACCTCAGGTGGGGGATTTTGACCCGGCCACAAGTGGGGGATTTTCAAGTGGCCATCGGGGGAATAGGGGATAAAATGGACCAATGTCCAAGGTTGTAACGGTTTTTGTGCGGCTTTTGTGCACTTTTAAATCACCCTGATGACACCCGTTGCCCGGTGGGGAAAAGTGAAGTGTTG
>QMMS01000421.1 GCA_003647375.1 Deltaproteobacteria bacterium | reverse complement strand
TTTACAGGGTGCCTGGACAATCTTACGAGAGACTGTTGTTGAAAATTTTGGTTTTCCGGGCTCTGACAAGATAATCTTTCATATTGATGAGGCAATGAGTTGGGAGTGTGTGCGTGACCTGAACCGAATGTATCCTCTGATTAATCTTATTCACAATCTTGCTAATCAACATGAAGCTCCAGAATCGATCATTGAATCCATTATTGAAGTTCGTAGAAATTTTGAAGAAGTCCGTACTGCCTTTTTAAAAGGTGAGACAAAATAAATAGATTTTTCGTATAACAAACGGATGAAGAACACAGACATAGAAATAGTAGCGTGATTTGTTGATCTTCCAAATATTGGAAAAGCGATAGCGGGTGATCTCCAACTGATTGATTATAAGAGAAATTATCAAGCTCAACTGGGAAGCACAAAAAATAGTAAATATGGCGTTTGCAAAAGAGATTGTAGTTACACATGACATCAATATGAAAAGGGTTGACAAAAAAAGTAGGAAGACGTTTAATAACAAAATAAAAGAAGGATAGCCGGGAGCTCGAGAAATCGGGCTGAGAGGGATTCTGAAAGAAAAATGGATCCGACCGTTGAACCTGATCCGGATAATGCCGGTGGAGGAAAAAAGACCATGCAGACAACGCCCTCCGCCGAGGGCGTTTTTTAATTCCTCTCCCCGTCACCCAATCTTGGGCCCGTCTATGCAAACGAAATCCCTGCAGGAGGTTAACATGTGGAACCGTAGGACCCTGGTGGTGTGTTTACTGCTTCTTATATCCGTGGGTGTCGCGGATGCAAAAGAGAAAACACCCTTTGTAACATTGATGACGCATGACAGCTTTGCGGTGAGCCAGACACTGCTTGACAGTTTTCAGGAACAATATGGTGCTGAAATCAAGATTCTCAAAAGCGGGGATGCCGGTGCCGCTCTGACTCAGGCGATACTCTCGAGAAAGAATCCCCTGGCGGACGTGTTTTTCGGCGTAGACAGCACCTTTATGAGTCGCGCACTATCCTCGGGTGTTTTTGAGCCCTACGAATCTCCTTTTCTCAGGGATATCATGGATTCACTGAAATTAGACCCATCCAACAGACTGCTTCCCGTGGATTACGGGGATGTCTGTCTGAATTATGACAAGTCATGGTTCTCGAGAAAAGGACTGGCACCGCCACGGGGGTTGGCAGATTTGATACTGCCCGCATATAAAGGGTTGACCGTTGTGCAGAATCCCGCCACCTCATCACCGGGCCTGGCGTTTTTAATTACCACCGTGAGGAAGTATGGGGAGGCGGGATACCTCGATTTCTGGAAAAAATTTCGCGTGAACGATGTTTATGTTACAGCAGGATGGTCAGAGGCGTACTATGGGAAATTTACCCGTGCCAAAGGGGGCACGCGACCCATCGTGGTCAGTTATGCCAGCAGCCCCGCGGCAGAAGTCTATTACAGTGAAAAGAAACTGGTGGATACGCCAACGGCGGGTGTTTTAAGTGCCGGCTCGGCTTTTCGCCAGATTGAATTTGTGGGAATAATAGCGAATACGGCAAAAAAGGACCTGGCCCGGAAACTGGTCGACTTCATGTTAAGTCCGGCTTTTCAAAAGGAAATTCCCTTGCATATGTGGGTTTTTCCCGCAAACCCGGAAACACCCCTGCCGGATGTTTTTTTCAAATATGCCCAAAAGGCCGAAGCCCCCACCATACTCTTACCTGAGGCGATCGAGAATGGCCGGGAAAAATGGATCGAGGCCTGGACAGATGTGGTTTTGAGATGAAATTCCGTTTACAGACATGGCTGGTGGTGGTGCCGCTCTTTTTTCTGGGTATTTTTTATTTCTATCCACTCATCAGCATTTTTTTCTTGAGCTTTATGCCTGAGGGGGCATTCGATGTCACAAAGCTGTACAAGCTCGTCAGCACGAGCTATTACGTCGGTGTCCTCTGGTTTACCATCTGGCAGGCGGCCGTATCGACCCTTTTGACGGTCATCGTGGCCCTGCCGGGCGCGTATATTTTCGCACGTTACGATTTTAAAGGCAAAGCCCTGCTTCAAAACCTGGCAACCATTCCCTTTGTACTTCCCACCGTTGTCACCGCTGCCGCTTTCCATGCGCTGCTGGGGCCCAGGGGACTGGTCAATACGATTCTCATGCATCTTTTCCAGCTGGAAACCCCCGTGATCCATATGGATCAAACCGTCTGGTTTTTTCTTATGGCACATGTCTTCTACAATTATACCGTGATTCTGCGGATTGTGGGCGGGTTCTGGTCTCGTTTGCCACAAAACCTTACGGAATCAGCTCGAATGCTCGGTGCTTCCGATATAAGGGCATTTGTTGCCATCACTCTTCCGTTACTCAAACCGGCTATCCTGGCGGCATCCCTTCTGGTGTTTGTTTTCTGCTTTACCAGTTTCGGCGTCGTGCTGATTCTGGGGGGCCCCCGCTATGCAACGGTTGAAGTGGAGATTTACCGCCAGGCGCTTCATCTTTTCAACCTGCCCATGGCATCGGCACTGGCTTTGATTCAAATTGGATTTACTTTCGGTTTGATAGCGGTTTACACCCGGCTTGAAAAAAAGGTCGCTGTTTCCTTGACACTGCCGGGCTCTCAAAGCGTCAACCAAAAGATACAGACACCCAAAGAACGTTTTTTTGTGGTGTCCAATATAACAGGGATGGTTGTGCTGCTGGGTGCTCCTCTAATGGCGCTTCTTCTCCAGTCTGTTCTCACCGAAGAGGGGCCAAGTCTTGTCTATTATGCCGCCCTGCTGGAAAATAAGACAGGATCCATCTTGTATGTCGCACCGATTACGGCTATTGCCAATTCCCTGGGATATGCCTTTGGTGCAACACTGATTGCACTGATTTTGGGTTGGTTTTCAGCTGCATTTCTGGTGAGTTCCAAAGAAAAATGGGCTTTGGTATTGGATCCGGTGTTTATGCTGCCGTTGTCGACGTCCGCCATTACCCTCGGCTTTGGTTTTGTTATCGCCCTGGACGAGCCGCCCCTCAACTTGCGGTCGTCCATATTTCTTCCCGCCATTGCACATGCCATGGTGGCATTTCCCTTTGTGATTCGGAGCATTCTTCCGGCCTGGCGAAGCATTCCCCAGAACTTGAGGGATGCCGCAGCCCTTCTGGGTGCTTCGCCGCTTCAGATCTGGGCTAGAATTGACTGGCCGATTCTCAGACGCGCCCTTCTGGTGGGAGCTGTTTTTGCTTTTGCCATCAGTATGGGCGAATTTGGTGCCACTGTTTTTGTCGTGCGTCCCCAGACCCCAACCATGCCGCTGGCCATTTTTCGATATTTGAATCATCCGGGATCCTTGAACTATGGCCAGGCCATGGCCATGAGTTGCCTGCTGATGATCACGACCGCCCTGGGATTCCTGTTTCTTCAAAAAATTAAACCGCGCTATGGAGGATTCTGATATGGCGCTGCTGGAGCTGGTAAACCTGAGCAGGTCGTATGGATCGTTTGCAATGACCAAGGTTTGCTTGACATTGGAGCGTGGGCAGATTTTGTGCCTCCTTGGGCCTTCCGGTTGTGGAAAAACCACGTTGTTGCGGCTTGTGGCAGGGCTGGAAGAACCGGATTCCGGCGCGGTTCTGCTGGCATCACGGGATGTGACCGGCATGCCTGCCCATAAGCGTCAGTTTGGTATGATGTTTCAGGAACTTGCCCTGTTTCCCCATAAATCCGTTTTCGAGAATGTCGCATTTGGTTTGCGCATGTTGCGGCAGTCCCCGGCACAGATCCTGGAAAGGACCGAAGAAATGCTGGAGCTGGTGGGTTTGTCCAATATGGCCCAGCGGGATGTGGGGGGGCTTTCGGGTGGCGAACAACAGCGTGTAGCATTGGCACGCAGTCTGGCCCCCCGGCCGAAGCTGCTGATGCTGGACGAACCACTGGGTGCTTTGGACCGTTCGCTTCGGGAGCACCTGTTGCAGGAAATCCGGTCGATCCTGAAGAGACTGGACGTTACGGCTATTTTTGTTACACATGACCAGGCAGAGGCCTTGACCATGGGAGATGTCGTGGGGGTAATGAACCAGGGCCGGCTT